>CAYGTM010000369.1:0-2867 GCA_964352795.1 uncultured Phycisphaera sp. | reverse complement strand
ACCGGTTGCGAGTAAGCCGCCCCGTTCACCGATCAACAGCCGCCTCTGCGCCGCTCCCACGGGAGCGGCGTTTTTTTCACCCGGCGCGAATGCTGGGGATCGTTCCTGCCCGGAGCGCTCGTCGCGGAGTGTCGCGCTCCCACGCCTAACATGGCCGCCGGTGGCCTGCCATGGGACGCAAGCCCGGTGGTCGGCCAGGGCGACGACGGGGATTTCCAATGCTCGACCAAACCCTGTGGTGGGCGGGGCTCTCGCTCGGTGTGATCCTGGCCTTGCTCATGGCCGCGCCGTTCGTGCGCACGGGCCTGTGGTTCGTGCGCGTGTGGGACTTTCCCCGACTCCAGTTGGCGAGTTTGACCGTCGTCCCCGCGATCCCGCTCTTCGTTCTGCTCGCTCGCGGCAGCCACCAGACGCAGGCCGTCATCGCGCTGCTCGTGCTCACGGCGTTGGCGTTGTGGGGCTTGTGCCAACTCCTGCCATTCACGCGCCTGTGGCCCAAGGAAGTGGACGACCTGGGCTCGATCGGCGAAGGTTCGACGGTCTCCATCCTCATCGCCAACATCTGCTACGAGAGCGAACGGCACGAATCCGTCGCCCAAGCCATTCTCGAAGCCGACGCCGAAGTGCTGCTGCTCATCGAGATCAACGGCGTCTGGCACGATGCGTTGGGGAGCGTGCGCGATCGCTACCCGCACCGCGTCGAGTCGATCGCCGGCGAGGGACTGGGCCTCGCGCTGTGGTCTACACACGAACTCCGCAACGGCCGCATCGAGCACATCCTCGAAGCGCGAAGGCCGTCGATCCATGCCGACATCGAGTTGGGCGATGGTCGCGCCATCCGCTTCGTGGGCCTGCACCCCACGCCGCCGGCGTTGCGCGACAGCACGGGCGAGGATCGACGCGACAGCCGCGTGCGCGACGGCGAACTCGTGCTGCTGGCGCGGCACATCGCCGACGATCCGCACCAGAACTGGGTCGTGGCCGGCGACTTCAACGACGTGGCCTGGTCGCACACCACCCGCCTGTTCAAACGCCTGAGCGGCCTGCTCGACCCGCGCGTGGGCCGGGCCTTGCTCAACACCTACCACGCCGGCCACCCGCTGCTGCGCTATCCCGTCGACCACTTGTTCGTGGCCCCGGGCTTTCATGTGGGTGGGCTCGAGCGCGTTCGGTTGCCCGGTTCGGACCATTTCGGCGTGCTGGCCCGGCTCCACCTGGAACTCATGTCCGAGGCGAAGCCCGCCTCTCCCGTAGCCGACACCGAAGACCACCAAGAGGCGAACGATGCGGTCGAAGAGGGCGTGCAAGACGCCCAGGAGCGTTCGGTGGCGGTGGTCAGCCCGGGCGTTCGCCCCGCGTAAGGGGCACCAAGCCCCCTCTCACGAGTGAGCACTTGACATAACCGCCCAGCGTGGGAAACTTCTTTACACCTCTGCCAACGTCGCCAGGGGCTGATACCGAGCCGTGCCAGTCGCGTGTCCCGATCAGCTCACCAATTGGCGGAACAGCAATGCGGAGTGTCGAACCATCACGCCGGCTCATGCTCGCCTTGGTGCTCTTGCGCCAGGTTCTCCTTCGGCTTGGGCTCATGGCCCGAGCCATGCTCGAGAATGCCCCGGGCCACGTCGGCGAGCTTCATGCGCGCGTTCTGCGCCCGCGTCCGCAACACGCCGAAGGCCTGGGCTTCGGGCATCGATCCATCGGCCATGATGACGCCCTTGGCGCGTTCGATGATCTTGCGGTCTTCCAACGCCTGACGCAGCGAATCGACCTCGGCCGACAACTCCCGGAACTGCTCGAAGCGTGCCTGGGCCACGATCATGGCCGCTTCGAGGTCCACCGGATCGATGGGCTCGATCAGGTAGGCCATCACATGGTCCTTCATGGCCTTCTCGACCAGTTCGAGCGATCGGCGTTCGGCGACCACGACGCCCGGGACCGGATGCTCGACGCCCACGCGGATGATCGCATCGATGCCGTCACCGTCGGGAAATGTAACTCCCGTCACGATCATGTCGGGGTGCTCGTTCGCGGCCGTTTCGAGAATCTCCGCCACGCTGCCGCACTCGCACATCACCCGATGGCACCTGCCGACGGCCGCGACCAACGCCTTCAAGGCCCGTTCGGTGCCGTGGGCGACCACGACGTTGAGCCCCTCCATCGCCTCCCGGGCGGCGGCGACGGCCGCATCCTGTCCAACTCGATTCGTCTCTCGTGCATCAGCCACAGTTCCCTCCGGACTTCAGGCGCGTCGAAATCGACGGGCACGCAGTGTACCCGGGATCACTGGTGAAAACTTTCATCCCCAGAAAATGACATGAAAATGAGCGAACCCATCTTTCAACTTGCCTACCTCAGCACACGATGTGAAACGGTTACCGACGAAGAAATCGTTGACGGCATTGTTCTGCCCGCCATCACCAAGAACCGAAACCTCGGCGTCACCGGATGCTTGTGGTTCAATCAACGACACTTCTTCCAGGTGCTCGAAGGCACGCGAGAAGCCATTGACGCGCTCTTCCCGGTTATCGCCAACGATGGTCGCCACGCCACGGTCCAGATTCTCCTCTCCGAAAATACCGGCGAACGGCACTTCGAGCGCTTCAGCCTGCGCGCCATGCGATCCGAAGCCGCTCGTTCCATGCCCGTGCTCATCGACGCCTTTACCCAGAAAACCCAACCCGAGCCCCGTCGCCGATGGAACCCGCTGGCCCGCAACGGCAACCAGCATGAGGAAGGCGTCCCCAGACCGCCCCAGATCGCCGATCTCGTCCGAACCGTCATCGACGAAATGGCCGGCTGGACCGAACCCACCCGGGCCTGAACCCGCACGGACGCACGCCCACCGCGCGTACCATCCCGCGTGC
>CAYGTM010000368.1:2373-2870 GCA_964352795.1 uncultured Phycisphaera sp. | reverse complement strand
CGGCGGCGGTGGCGACCAGCCGCTCGCGCGTCATGGCCCCGCCCGCCCCCTTGAGCATGCGCAGGTGGCCATCGACCTCGTCGGCCCCGTCGAAGAGGTAGTCGACGTGCTCGATGGTCGCGAACTCGCGGACCTTGATGCCCAGTTCCATCGCGTAGGCGCTGCTGGCCTCGCTGGTCGACACGCACATGACGTCGAGTTGCTCGGCGATGATGCGGCCGGCCAGGGCGGCGATGGCGCGTCGGGCCGTGCGGCCGGTGCCCAGGCCCACGACCATGCCCGGGCGGATGTCGGCGACGGCGGCCCGCGCGAGGCTGTCGTGGGCGCTCTCCGTCGCGGCCAGTCGCGCGGCTTCGGTGGGTCTGGTCGAATCAGCCAAAACGCACCCCCTGGGCCAGGCGGAGCGAGGCCCCGTAGTTGATCGTACACGTCTGGCGGCGCATGTACGCCTTCCAGCTATCGCTGCCGGACTCGCGCCCGCCGCCGGTATCCTTCTC
>CAYGTM010000368.1:0-2363 GCA_964352795.1 uncultured Phycisphaera sp. | reverse complement strand
GCCCCGCTGGTGCCGATGTTGACGTTGGCGATGCCGCAGTCGCTGCCATTGGGCGAGAGGAACCGCTCGCTGGCGCGCATCCCCGCCGTCATGATGGCGCTGCTCAGGCCGTGGGCGACGCCGTTGTTGAGGGCGATGGCGTCGTCCAGGTCGCGGTAGGTAAAGACATAGAGGATGGGCGCGAAGGTTTCATCCTGGGCGATGGGCAGCGCGTTGCCGGCCGGAGCGCGGATGATCGTCGGCCTGACAAAGCAGCCCCCGAGGCACCCGCCGAGCGAGGCATCGGCCCGCTCGCCGCCGGTGAGCACCGTGCCGCCCTGGGACTTCGCCTTGGTGATCGCCGCGTCGAACGCATCACCCGCGGCGTTGTGGATGAGCGGGCCGATGAGCGTGTCGCCGTCGAGCGGATCGCCGATGGTGGCACGCTCGTAGGCATCGACCAACTTCTCGAGCAAGGCGTCGGCGATCGACTCGTGGGCAATCAGCCTGCGCGTGCTCGTGCAACGCTGCCCGGCCGTCCCCACCGCCGCGAACAACAACGCGGGCACCGTCAGATCGAGATCGGCGTCGGGCTCCACGATCACGGCGTTGTTGCCACCCAGTTCGAGCAGGCACCGGCCCAACCGACCGGCGACGACTTGCCCCACCGCCCGGCCCATCCGTGTCGAGCCGGTCGCGCTGATGAGCGGCAGGCGGGCATCGGCGACCATGGGCTTGCCGACGGCCTCGTCGCTGCCGATGACGAGATTGAACACCCCCTCGTGGCCCATCTCGGTGGCCACCTTGTCAGCAATCGCGTTGGTGGCCATCGCGGTGAGCGGGGCCATCAGGCTGGGCTTCCACACCACCGTGTCGCCGCACACCGCCGCGATCATGGCATTCCAACCCCACACGGCATTCGGAAAGTTGAACGCCGTGATGACGCCGACGGGCCCCAGCGGCAACCACTGCTCGAACAGGCGATGGTCGGCCCGCTCGCTGGGCATGGTGCGCCCGCCGAGCATCCGCGACAGGCCCGTGGCGTAGTCGGCGATGTCGATGGTCTCCTGGACCTCGCCTAGGCCCTCGGTCCGGATCTTGCCGACCTCCATCGAGACGAGCGCGCCCAGGGCGTCCTTGTGCTCTCGCAGGGCGTGGCCGATGCGGCGGACAACCTCGCCCCGCTCGGGAGCCGGCACGGTCCGCCAACCCAGGAAGGCCACTCGGGCCCGCTCGATGGCGGCTTCGAGCTCGGCAGCGCCGTCGAGCCTGACGCCGGCCAGGGGCTGGCCGGTGGCCGGGTTCAGGCTGACCACTTGCGTGGCATCGCCCGGATCGGCTCGCTCGGCGGGGATGAATCGCGGATCGCCCGTCAGCGGCAGGTCGTGCAGCGGATTGGCGGCCGTCATGGGGGGCATCGGGGCAGTGTAGGCAAAGCCCGCCCGGCCACCCCCCAATGCCGATGAACGGCGCTGCGGCCTACTCGCAACCGCCATCGAAGGCCGTCTGGAAGGCCAGGAAGTCGAAGATGGTCAACTCGCCATCGCCGTCGAGGTCGGCCCTGGCTTCGCCCGCGTCGAAAGCGTTCTGGAAGGCGAGGAAGTCGAAGATGGTCAGCGCGCCGTCGGCGTCGAAGTCGGCGGGGCACGGGGGTGCGCTGAACCCCGTGAACGAAATGTCGAGGGCCGCCATGTCGCTCTCGCCGCTCACCGAGCCGATGGAGACCTCGAAGGCGCCGAAGCTCTCGAAGGTGTGCCGACCCGGCTCGAGGGTGAGCTGCCAAATCCACGAGCTGACCCCGGGCGCGGGCGGGCCGCTGACGATGACGCCGTCGGGGCCGGTCAGGCGTCCGGGCTCGTAATCGAAGAACTCGATGTCATCGAAGAGCGAGGGGCGGATGCTCAGGTCCACGCGGGCCGCCCGGTCGATCTCGAAGACCAGGCGGTGACGCCACGAGCCCTGGGCGGTGCGTTCGCGGGGCGACGAGCCGGGGCGCCAGTCGCCGAGATCGAACTGCATGCTCGCACCGAGATTGATTGACGTGCCGCCGGGAGCCCAGCCGTTGGTGACAACCTCGCACAATGCTCGGGGGTGGCTGAACGGATCGCGTTCGATCTCGGCCAGGGCCTCAGCCAAGGGGCTCAGGGGGTCGTCGTCGAAGGCCATCGCGCTGTCGGACAGTGGCGAGGGCAGCACGTTGATGGTGACCCTTGCCGAGCTTTCGATTTCGATCTCGACGATGTCGGGAATGACTGGCAATCCGTGGGTTGCGGCGGCGATCCCAAGAACGGCCAACAGCGACATGCGGGTCATTCTGTGGAACATTGGCGTACCTCCCTTGCATGGTGGTACAGCCGGACCCGATGGGGGTTGCACCCGCGCCT
>CAYGTM010000367.1:0-2874 GCA_964352795.1 uncultured Phycisphaera sp. | reverse complement strand
GTTCGGGTTGATGAGCGACCCCAGAGGCACAATGCCCCCATCCGGGTCGGATAGACTGCTGCCCATGGCTCCCGGTCCCGCACAGCCAGCAAACACCGAGCCCGCCGACGCCCCGGCCGGCCTCGACCCGGCCATCATGGACGCCCTGGGCCGTGTCTGGGGTTTTGACAGCCTCCGCCCCATGCAGGCCGCCGCCGTGCGGGCCGCCCTGGACGGCCGCGACGCGTTGGTTGTCCTGCCCACCGGCGGGGGCAAGAGCCTGTGCTACCAGCTGCCGCCCTTGGTCAGCGGCAGGGCCACCATCGTCGTCAGCCCGCTGATTGCGCTCATGCGTGACCAGGTGCGTGGGCTCGAGCTCAACGGCTACCCGGCCGCCGCCCTGCACTCGGCCGTCGAGTTCGAGGATGTGCGGCGGATCGAGGGCCAGCTGATTTCCGGCGAGATCAACCTGCTGCTGGCCGCCCCCGAGCGGATGGTGACCACCGGCTTTCGCACGCTGCTGGCCAGGCTGAGCGACGCCGGGCGGCTGGGGGCCATCGCGGTGGACGAGGCCCATTGCATCAGCCAGTGGGGCCACGACTTCCGCCCCGAGTACCGCCGGCTCGCGGAGCTGCGCGACATCGTGCCGGGCACGCCCATGCAGGCCTTCACCGCGACGGCCACGCCCCGCGTTCGGCGGGACATCATCGAGCAGTTGGGATTGCGCGAACCGGAAGTCTTGGTGGGCATCTTTGATCGCCCCAATCTGACGTATCGCGTGCAAGCCCGCCAGGCTGGCGCTCGCGCCATCGAGCAGGCGGCCCTGGCCATCAAGAAGCACAAGGACGCGGGCGAGGGCGGGGCGATCGTCTATTGCATCAGCCGCAACGAGGCCGAGGCCTTCGCCGACGGCCTGCGCGGCATGGGGATCGACGCCCAGGCCTACCACGCCGGCCTGAAGCCGCAGCACCGCGACAACGTGGAGCGGGCCTTCACCAACGAGCAGCTCGACGTGGTGTGCGCGACGGTGGCCTTCGGCATGGGCATCGACCGCAGCAATGTCCGATTGGTCGTGCACGCGGCCTGCCCCAAGAGCGTCGAGGCGTACCAGCAGGAGGCCGGCCGGGCGGGGCGCGACGGCGAGCCGGCGGAGTGTTTGTTGCTGTACGGCTCGGGCGATGCGGCCCGGTGGACACGCCTCATTCTGGGAGACAGGGGGGGCGAACACGTCCAGGGCCAGCCGATCGCCGAGTCGACGCGCGCGCAGCTCGAGCTGATCAAGGACGTGCAGCGGTTCGTCGCGCTCATGCAGTGCCGGCATAAGGCGCTCAGCGAGCACTTCGGGCAGGAATACGAACCGCCGCCAGGTCGCCACAACTGTGGCGCGTGCGATGTGTGCCTGGGCGAGACGGAGGTGGAGGGGGACTCCGAGCGCATCGCCCAGATTATCATGAGCGCGGTGGCGAGGCTGGATCAGCGGTGGGGGGTTGCGCACGTCACCGACGTGCTCCGTGGCGCGAATACCGAGAAGATCAAGAGCAACGGGCACGACGCCCTGAGCGTCCACGGCCTGCTGGCCGCGCGCTCCAGGGGCGAGGTGCAGATGTTCATCGAGCAGCTCGTGGCCATCGGGGCGTTGCAACGCCATGCCAAGGCGACCGAGGCGGGCGGCATGATCGAGATCCTGCGTTTCGGCGAGCTTGGCAACGCCGTTATGAAGGCCGAGGCTCAGGTCATGCTGGCCCGCCCGATGGGCTCGGGCACCGTGCGTCAGGAGCGCGAACGCAAGGCGAGCAAGCGCCCCGCCGAGGTCGTCATCCTCGACGCCGACGAGAAGGAGCTGTTCGAGAAGCTCCGGGCCGTCCGGCTTGAGATCGCCCGCGAGGACGCCATCCCCCCCTACATGGTCTTCAACGACGCCACGCTGCGTGAAATGGCAAAGCGAAAGCCCAGGACCGACCGCGAGATGCTGTCGATCAAGGGCGTGGGGCAGGCGAAGCTGGAGGCGTTCGGGCGGGCGTTCCTCGAGGCGCTCGGGCAAGGCAATCCGTAGGCCCGGCGGCTACCCTTCGGCCCGCCAGACCTGGAGACCCAACCCATGCCAGCAGCCGTCACCAGCAAGCAAGTCCCAACCGCCACCGAGGCCTTCCACGACCTCAAGGACAAGGGCATCCTCTACGACGGCTGCACCATCCACGTGGGCGGATTTGGCCTCTGCGGCATCCCCGAGCAGCTCATCATCGCCCTGCGCGATACCGGCGTGAAGGACCTGACCTGCGTGAGCAACAACGCGGGCGTGGACGACTGGGGGCTGGGCCTGCTGCTCCAGACGCGGCAGATCAGGAAGATGATCTCCAGTTATGTGGGCGAGAACGACACCTTCGCCAAGCAGTTCCTGAGCGGCGAACTGGAAGTCGAGTTCAATCCGCAAGGCACGCTTGCTGAGCGGATCAGGGCCGGCGGCGCGGGCATCCCGGCGTTCTACACTGCTACCGGCGCGGGCACGCAGATCGCCGAGGGCAAGGAGACGCGGGCGTTCATGCCCACGCCCGCCCAGGCGCGAGTGAACAAGGACGTGTTCCAGGAGCGCGAGTTCGTGATGGAGACGGGCATCTACGCCGACCTGGCGCTGGTCAAGGCCGAGACGGCCGACCCCTTCGGCAACCTGATCTACAACAAGACCGCGCGGAACTTCAACCCCATGATGGCCACCGCCGCGGCGTACACCATCGCCGAGGTCGATAACGTCGTCGGGTTGGGTGATCTCGACGCCGACCAGATCCACACGCCCGGCAGCTTCGTCGATCGCGTGGTGCTGACCAAGAGCGAGAAGCGGATCGAGCAGCGGACGCTTCCGGAAGCGTAACTGGCGGGGGTCGGAGCGCGCCTGGGTTG
>CAYGTM010000366.1:0-2887 GCA_964352795.1 uncultured Phycisphaera sp. | reverse complement strand
TGTATTGGGATCCTTGGACTCGACGGGCGGGAGCGGGTTGAGTGAAGTGCCGCGGGTGCGGTGAACGGTGGGCGGCCGTGCCGCCCATGGCCAAGCGCCCATGGCTCCCGGGGCCAAAACCGCGTCCAGGCGCTCCCAGGCGGGCTACGCCCCCACCCCACGTCCAGATAATCGGGCGGTTGCGCTCTCGTACAGCCCTCTACGACTCTCGTACAGCCCTCGCGCGGAGCGCGCCAGCCCTCTCCGGCTCTCGTACAGCCCTCTCGCGGAGCGCAACAGCCCTCTCCGACTCTCGTACAGCCCCCGCGCGGAGCGCAACAGCCCTCGCGCGGGATCGGCCAGCCCCACCAGCGCCAACGATCCGCCCATGGATCCCCCCACCGACACCGCCGCCCAGCCGTTGCCCGCGCCCACGTGGTGCTATGGCTGCGGGTACAACCTGGCGGGGCTGACGTCCGATGGCACGTGCCCCGAGTGCGGGCTGGAGATCGCAGCGAGCCGGCCGGTGTGGGATCTGCGGCGGTGCCATCTGGTGTACGTCGAGCACGTGCGGGCCGAGTTGCGGTGGATCGGTTGGACGGCGGCGATGGCGGGGTTCGCGGCGGCGTGCCTCGCCATCGCCGCCGCGTCCTATCCGATCGCCAGCGTGTCCGGCGCCGGGCTCGACGCGACGGGGGCCATGCTGGTGGTCGGCATCGTCGCGGTGCTCGGGGCGGCCGGGCCGCTCAGCGTCTTCCAGCGGCGATGTCGCACGCACCCCGAGGCGGGCAAGGCCATCACCGCAGCGCCGCGACGGTCGGCCCTGATGGGGCTGAGCATCGTGGCCATGGGCCTGGGCTTCGTTGTGTTGCCCGGCGTGGTGATCGCCAACTTCCTGGCCGGGCTCGGCACGATCATCGGGCTGGTGGGCGTGGCCGTCGCGCTCGCCGGCGGCGCGGTGTTCTTCGTGGCGGCGATGCGCTACGCCCGCCTCGCGCTGGAGCGCGGCGGTCGCAAAGCCCCAGCGCGCTGGCACGACTGGGCTTGGCCGATGCTCGCGCTGCTGGGGCTGGTCCCCGCGACGCGGTGCCTGGTGGACGCCGGGTTCTGCTGGTACGCCGCGTCGGCGGCGTTCGTGGGCGTGGCGGCGGCGCTGGCCGCGCTGGCGTGGCGCTGCGCCAGCGCGAGGGCGGCGCTGGCTCGGTTGTGATGATGGCCGCTCCGTACGACCGCGGCCCGCGTGCGTGCGCTGGGGCTACCTGCGTTTGAGGCGGCGCTGGGCGTCGAGCCACGTCGCGCGGACGGCCTCGTGCTGGTACAACCGGCCGCACTCGGGGCAGGTTCCATTCGCGTAGAGCGTGCGCAGGTCGTAGGCGCAGTCGGGGCAGAGCAGGTGGTCGTGGGCCTTCGCGCGGCGGCGGGCGCGCCAGGCGACGGTGTGGCGGAACACGGAGAACGCGCTGTCCACCAGCACGATCACGACGATGACTGTCAGGACCCAGTTGGTGACCAGCCCGTGCAGGGCCAGGACCACGACGACGGCGGTGGTGATGAAGACGAGCGAATCTCCAGGATCGCGGGCGTCGCATGGACTCGGGGTGCGCCGCATCGAAGCCGAAGTATCGCCCGAGGCGACGGCGTAAGAGAGCCGCGAGGTGTCCGGGACCGCTGGGCACCAGGCAGGATAGTGCGTTCGGGCGTCCATTCCCCCCGCTCGCGCGGTGGGCTCGTTGGATGCCGCCTCCGCGACCTCGGCGACCTCCGCGTTCGATCCCCTTCGCCCATGCCGCGCCAACGATCGGGCGATGGATGCGCCCGAACACCCCGCGCCCGCGCCCAAGCTGCCCGCCACCGAGCCGCTGCCCGCCTGGATGCGGTGTGCCGGGTGCGGGTACGAGTTGGCCGGGCTGCCGGGCGGCGGCGTCTGCCCCGAGTGCGGGCTGGCGGTCGCGGCGAGCTGGCCGGTGTGGGATTTGCGGGCGTGCCATCGCGGGTACGTCGAGCACGTCGCCGAGGAGTTCCGCATGGTGCACTGGGCGGCGCTCACGGCCTGGGTGGTGCTGGCCGCCACGCTGGCCGCGTCGGTGGCCGGGGCGATGGAGGGCCGCGTGGGCGGGATCGTGGCGGTCGCCACCGGCGCGGGGATGGTGGCCATGGGCGCGGTCGTGGTGCTGCCGCTGATGGTGTGGTACGCCCAGCGCTCGCTGCGGGCCCACCCCAACGCGCGCCTCGCGCCCGGCGCGGCCGAGCGCCGCCGCCTGCGCTGGGCCCTGCGGCTCGGCCAGACGGGCCTGCTGGGCGTGCTGCTGTGGGTGCCGGCGGCCGCCTTTGGCGGGGGCGACGTTCTCATGGCCCTGCTCCTGGCGGGCGCCGCCCTGGCCGCGGTCGGGCTGGCGTGGGCGTCGTTCGAGGCGATGCGCTACGCCAATCACACGCTGGGCCGCGCGGGCAGGGCGGCGACGAGCGCCGGGTTCATCGCGGCCTGGGGCTTCACGCTGGCGGCCCTTGGGCTCGCCCTGATCGCCACGCTGGCGTTCGCGCTCGACCAGGCGTGGCGCGGCGCGGCGATCGCGGCCGGCCTGCTCGCGCCCGCCACGGTCGTCGCGCTGCGGTGCGGCCGGGTCGTGGCCGTGGCCGACGCCATCGCGGCCCGGCGGTCGTAGACGCGGGCGTCGGCCGCTCGGGTCGCGGGCTCGTCGGGCTGTGCGCTCGTGCCATTGGCGGCCTCCGCGTGCAACACCGAGAGCACCCGCTCGCTCGCGCTCGGGGCTCGGACCGGGGGCGTGCGAGTGCTAGGCCTTCCATCGCTTCAGGCGACGCTGGGCGTCGAGCCATGTCGCGCGCACGGCGGCGTGCTCGGAGGGGCGGCCGCACTCGGGGCAGGGGCTGGTCACATCGGGCGCTCTAC
>CAYGTM010000365.1:0-2892 GCA_964352795.1 uncultured Phycisphaera sp. | reverse complement strand
CATCGGCAGCGCTCTCACCGCCCGGGGCCGCTCCGTCGGCTCGTCGATCGGCAGCGTCCAAGGCGGCCAAGTGCTCGCCGGCCTGAACAGCACACTGCTCTCGAACCTCAAGGGCACCGCCGAAAATCTCGGCGACGGCATCCTCCAGATCCGCTCGCGCGACGGCACCGTCTTCAACGTGACACTGGGCGACCTGGGCACCGACTTCAACGGCCTGCTGACCCAACTCCAAGACCAGATCGACCCCAGCAAGATCACGGTCGAACTCGACGACGAAGGCACCGGCCTGCGATTCACCGACGTTTCCGGCGCGTCGGGTAACCTCTCCATCGTCGGCTCGGGCGGGCTCAGCGACACT
This sequence comes from uncultured Phycisphaera sp., assembly GCA_964352795.1. Classification (GTDB taxonomy): domain Bacteria; phylum Planctomycetota; class Phycisphaerae; order Phycisphaerales; family UBA1924; genus JAHCJI01. The sequence goes on along the minus strand of CAYGTM010000365.1, from coordinate 2,534 downwards.
GCCGCCGCCCTGGGCATCAGCACGGGCTCCACCGGTGTGGCCTCCAGCGTCTTCACCGGCGAGCGCATCCAACGCCAGTACGTCGGCCTCAACACGCTGGTCGCCGACCTCAACGGCGGCAAGGGTATCGGCACCGGCACCTTCCGCGTCGTCGACGCCAGCGGACGGGCCCACGAGGTCGAGATCAATGGTCAAGACCGAACCGTGGCAGACCTCATCCGGAGCATCGACTCGGCCATCGAGGGCGACACCATCAAGGTCCGCCTCAACGACAACGGCGACGGTTTCGTCGTCGAGGACACCAGCGGCGGTACGGGCAAGCTCCTGATCGAAGACGTCAGCGGGTCGGTCGCCTCATCCCTGCGCATCGAGGGCGAGGCCGCCAGCAGCGACGAGAACTTCATCGTCGGCAGTTACGAGACACGCATCGAGTTCGAGCCCGACGACACCCTCCGCGACGTGGTGCGCAAGATCAACGAATCGGGCGTGGGCGTCTCGGCCTCCATCCTCAATGAGGGCGTGGGCGCCAACCCCTTCCGACTCAGCCTCACCGCCCGCGAATCGGGCGTGGCCGGCCGCACCCTCATCAATACCGGCGGCTTCGACCTGGGCCTGACCACCCTCCAGGAGGGCCAGGACGCCAAGGCCTTCTTCGGCTCCACCGACCCGGCCAAGGCCGTGCTCTTCACCAGCTCGAGCAACACCATCACCGACGTGTTCGAGGGCCTGACGCTCAACCTCAAGTCGGCAAGCGACCAGGCCGTCACCATCAACGTCGCCAGCGATCGCAGCCAACTCGAAACCAAGATCGACGAGTTCGTCAAGGCCTTCAACGAGACCCTCGACCGCATCGACTTCCAGAGCCGCTTCGACCTGGAAACCGAAGCCCGCGGCCCGCTGCTGGGCGACGGCACCCTGCTGGGACTCAAGAACGCCCTGGTCAGTACCATCCTGGGCCGGCCCGACAACGTTGAAGGGCCCTTCAGCAACCTCAGCCAGGTGGGCCTCACTCTGGGCGAGGGTGGCCGCCTCGAACTCGACAAGGAAAAACTCCAGCAGGCCATCGACCAGGACCCCCAGGCCGTCGAAGACCTGCTCGTGGCCCGTGAGATCGATCAGGCCGGGGGTACCCGGGTCTTCGATGGCGGCATCACCGTCACCGACCCCAGCGCCCGCGAGACGTTCTCCACCCTCGGCGTCTTCGCCAAGATCGAGGAACTCAGCCGCTCCTACATCGACTCGGTCGACGGCGTGCTCACCGCCCGGGGCCGGGCCCTGGACAACCAGGTCAGGCTCCAGGAAGACCGCATCGCGTTCTTTGACATCAAGCTGGCCGACAAGCGAAGCCGCCTCGAACGCGAGTTCGCGTCGCTCGAAGGCATCATCAGCAACTTCCAGGCCCAGCAGGCCGCCCTCTCATCCCTGATCGGCTGATTCAAGCCGGGTTCAACTCACCCAAGCGACCGGCCGATAGGAAAGCCATGCCACCCGAAACGGCCATGTCGTACCTCCGCTCCCAGGTCATGAGCGCCTCGCCAGCCGAACTGCGGCTCATGCTGCTCGACGGTGCCATCCGCTTCGCCCATCAGGGCCGCCAGGGCCTGACCGACAAGAACTACGAGCAAAGCTACGAGGGCATCTCCCAATGCCGGGCCATCATCACCGAGCTGGCGGTGGGGGTCAATCGAGAACTCGATCCCGACCTCTGCGACCGGGTCACCGGTATCTTCATGTTTATGTTCGGCGAACTGACCGAGGCCGCGATGGAGAAGAGCCCAAGCCGCGTCGAGCGCGTCATCGAGCTGCTCGAATACGAGCGCGAAACCTGGAAGCTCGCCATCGACCTTGTGAAGCAGGACAAGGCAAAAACCGCCGGCAGCCAACCAAACGCCGCCGTCGAAGCCCGCGCCGGCTCCCTCAGCGTGCAGGCGTAACCGCGGCCTCGCCCAACCGCTCGGCAAACACCTCGTACGCGAACCGTGGTTGTACGTCCCGGGTGAGCAGGCCCGAGCACGCCGCGATGGCCTCGAGGGCTTCGGGCCCCACGCGACCCTTGCGAAGGAGCCCTCGGGCCCACGTCGCCAGCACGCCCAGCACCAGGCCGTGCCCGGTGCGATTGGCCGAGTCTTTGCTTGCGGCGGGATTCGCCTTGACCCAGGCCTCGGCCCAGTCGCCGGCCAACTGCCCGCACGCCTCGGCCAGCGAGCCATCGTCACGCCCCGCCAGCGCCGCCAGGGCCAGCGGCTCGAGCGTGCCTGGCCATACAGCCACGCCCGTGTTCAACATCAACTCGGCCATGCCGGGCGAACCGTCCGCCAGACGCAGCGCGTTCGAGCGTTCGAGATCACCAAGCCCAGCCCGCTTCGACATCCACTCTTCCATCGACCGCTGATCGACCGGCCCAAGCCGCAATCGCTGGCACCGGCTATGGATCGTCGGCAACAGATCGTGCGGCCGATCCGCCACCAGGATGATCACCGTTCTCGGCGGCGGCGCCTCGAGCGGCTTGAGCAGGTGGTTCTGCCCTTCGCGCG
>CAYGTM010000364.1:0-2894 GCA_964352795.1 uncultured Phycisphaera sp. | reverse complement strand
TGACGACCATCGGGATCGCTCGATACACCACCCCATGCAGCAGGAAGGCGGCGGCGACCGCCGGGACCGCCAGCAGGATTGCCGCGAGCCAGGCCGGGGCCCCGGTGCGCACCAGCAGGGCGGGCGTGGCCGTGCCGGCGAGGGCGTGGGGCGTGCCGCACTCGGGGCAGGTGGTGGTCTGGGAGTCGGCGGCGTGGCCGCATCCGCCGCAGGTCGATTGGCCATGCGCGGCGGCCTCGCGAGCGCCCCGGCCGATCGCCAGCCGCCCGCGCCCGAGCGACGAGAAGACCGCCCACACCCCCGCCAGCAGGCACACGCCGATGGCCAGGAGGGCCAGGATCGCGGTCGGGCCGAGGGCTTGCATAAGGGCATCCTACCTGATCCCAACCGGTGGGGGCGGGTGCAACCGCGCGAGCCCGAGGCCCTACAACCGCAAGCCGGGCTCTCCGGCGTGAAGGGGCACGACATGGGCACGAAACGGATGGTTCTCGGGGCGATCGGTGTGGTGCTGGTGGCGGGCTGGCCGCTGGGGGTGGCGCGGCTGCCGGTGGGGCCATCGGTTGCGTTGGCCCGGCAGGCGGCCGCTCCCGCTCCGCAACCCGAAGAAGGCGACCCGATGATCCGCGAGATGATGGTCCTGAGCATCTCGCGCGAGTCGGCGGGGGTGTACGCCGACCTCATGGGCCTGGACGAACTCCAGCGCGAGGTCGTCATGGAGATGCACCGCGAGTACCTGGCCAGCTACCGCGACGCGGCCGTCATCATGCGCGACGCCCGCGTGGCCATCGAGGAGAAGATGGCCGGCGGTGGGGCCGAGTTGGAAGACATCGAGGCCACCATGCGGGGCATGATGCGCGTCATGCTGGGCTTCCTCGACCGCGTGATGACCCTGGGCCAGCAGTACCCCCCCGCGCTGGGCGCGCTGCCCGCCGCTGAGCAGCCCCGGGCCGGCCACCAGCGCGGCGTGCTCGCCCGCGAGCGCGAGATGGCGGTGGCCATGAGCACCATGGAAGGCGGGAGCGATGGGGGGCTGATCGACCTGATCGCCCTGGGCCGGACGATGGACCCGCCCCTGGTGCCCGCCGAGGACGCGGGCCCGGCCGCCGAAGCGATGCTCGCGTACGAGCGCGAACTGGGCGCGCTGTGCGGGCCGTTCATCCAGCGGGCGATCGCGGCCTTTCGGGAGATGGCCGAAGACTTCGGCATGGACCCCGAGGCGGGCGGCTCGAACGAGCAGTTGGAAGCCCAGATGGAGGCGATGGTGCAGCGCTTCCAAGCCATCAACGAGCGCACCGTCCGCCGCGTGCACGCCGCCCTGCCGCCCGAGCGCCAGAGCGCGTGGGACCTGGCCTACAAGCGGGCCCGCTGGCCCCAGGTGTACGCCGCCAACGGCTTCCATCGCACGCACGACGCGGCCATGGCCCTGCCGGACCTGGCGGGCGAGCAACGCGAGACCATCGACGCGACCATGGCCCAGTACACCCGCGAGGCCGACCCGGCCAACCAGAAGTGGATCGACGCGATGGCCCAGGCCGAGGCGGCCCGCAACCAGATGCGCACCGAGTGGAGCGACCAGCTCTGGACCGCGTTCCAGAAGCTCGACCAGGCCGCCAAGGACGCCCAGGCCGCCCGCCAGGCCCTCGACGATCGCTTTGCCGACCGCATCCTCAAGAGCCTCACGCCCCAGCAGCGCGAGGCGATGCCCGACGAGCAGGCCGGCATCGATGCCGACGCGGTGCTGCGAGAGTTGGGGGGCCGGTGAGCGGCGTTCTGGCGGGGCATCATGCAAAACCCGCCGGAATGCGGCGGGCCTGGTGGGCGTGTTCTCACGCTTAGTGGGCTTGTTCTCACAAGGCGAGGTGGAGGCTCAGGCCGCCGTCGCCGCCTTCTGGGCCATGCGCTCGGCGCTGGGGACTTTCACGTCCCAGGCCAGCCCGACCTTCTCCATCGCCTTGATGATGAGGTAGCTGCTGTCGAACTGCCACCACTTCAGCCCGTGGCGGGCGCTGGTGGGGAAGGCATGGTGGTTGTTGTGCCAGCCCTCGCCCAGGGCGAGCACGCCCACGATGGCGTTGTTGCGGCTCTCGTCGTGGCTGTCGAAGGGCCGCGTGCCCCAGATGTGGCACACGCTGTTGACGCTCCAGGTGATGTGGTGCACCACCGCGATGCGGATGAGCCCGCCCCACACGAAGCCCATGAACGCGCCCCACCAGCTCATGGTGATCAGGCCGCCCAGCACCGCCGGCAGGGTGAGGCTCAGGGCCATCCACACCAGGAACATGCTGCTGAGTTTGCGGATGAGCGGGTCGGCCTCGAGGTCGGGCACGTACTTCTTGAGGTCGCGGCGCCCGCCGACGATCAGCCAGCCGGCGGGGCTCATGAAGAAGCCCTTGACGAGCCCCTTGAACCCCGAGCCGTGGCCGTGGGGCGAATGGGGATCGTGCTCGGCGTCGCTGTGCTGATGGTGGCACCGGTGGTGGGCCACCCAGGTAATGATGGGCCCCTCGCTGGCCATCGATCCGAGAACACCCAGGATGGTGGTCATGATCGGGCCGGTGCGAAAGGACTTATGCGTGAACAACCGGTGGTAACCGATCGTCACGCCAAAGCCGGTGACCAGGTAGAGCCCGGTCATCAGGCCAAGTTCGGTCCATCCCACGCCACGCCCCCAGGCGTAGGCGATCGCCCAGACGAGCATGCACAACGGCACGAGGATGAAGATCAGGTTGGCGATCCGTTGCCCGAGGGGCAGGGGGCCGTAATCTTCGGTCGCACGAACAGAAGCGCGGGCTGTAGCCTGGGCCGCGGCGTCACGACGGACGACCGCAGGGGGCGGCGATGGGATGGTTGTCATAGGTTCCTTTGTTTCGGGCGTCTGGCCCGTGGGTCTTTAG
>CAYGTM010000363.1:0-2904 GCA_964352795.1 uncultured Phycisphaera sp. | reverse complement strand
CGGTGGCCGACCAGCCCAGGGCCTCGAGCGCGCCGCACCAACGGTTCCGGCAGGCGTTGGCCCGGTCGCCCAGGGCCTGGTCCTTGGCCCGCTTGCCGGAGGTTGCCTCCCACCACCAGGCCCGCCAGATGGGCACGTCCAGGTCGAGGGCCATCTCGGCCACCTGCGCGTCACTCAGGTCCATCAAGGGCGTTTGCACCTCGAACACGCCCACCCCGTGTTCGGCGGCGTCGAGGGTGATCAGGCGGGACACCAGCAGGGCCCGGTCGAGCTCCCTGGCCAGGCTCTCGACCGATGGGAACTCGTTGGCATCGCGGGACTTCTCGGGGTCGAACGTCTCGGCCTGCCACGGGCAGACCAGCGTGGTGAAACCATTCGAGATGGCCTGATGCGCCGCCTCGGCGAGGTAACGGGTGCGGCGGTGGCCCGTGCCGAGCGAGGAGGGCGCGACGGCTGGGAAGTCCAGGCATTCGGCGGCCTGGGCCTCGGCCAACGAGCGGATGCGGGCACTGATGCCCTCGGCGTTACTGGACGCAACTGGGCCCGATAACACGCCGCACGAACCCAGCCCACCCAGGGCGTCCTGGGCCAGGCTCAGGGCCACCAAACTCGGCAGGTCGCCGTCGCACAACACAATGGGCTTCTTTTTCGTGGTCGTGTGGGCCATGCCTGATTATCGGCAGCCCGGTGCGTGCGTGCCGACCCGATCCGGCGCTGGCATTCCGAGGGGTTGATGTGCCAATGGGGGTTCAAGTCTTTTTTTAGGATTTCCTTGTCATCGGCCAGTTCGAGGGCATGTTGATGGTGAGTCTCTAGAAATGGAAGAGAGCGGGAGAAAGACTATGAAGACACCGACCATGATCCTGACGCTGGCGACCGGCCTGGCCCTTTCGGCCACGCAGACGGCACTGGCGCAGTACGACACCGGCGATGCGTGGCATCGCGCCAGCGACTGGGCCCCGGGCACGGTCCAAGGCAGCACCGTCGGCAACCCCAGTCCGGGGTTCGACGGCGTGGGCGTCTGGCAATATGAGTACTCCACCGGCGGCGGCGGCCTGAGCAGCCCCAGCCCCTGGTACGCCCAGGAGACCACCCTTCTCAGTTGGGACAACAACTGGTGGGGCCACGGAACCGGCGTGTGGAGCAAGGGCAACGACGCCAACCCCCCCATCGAGCAAGGCCGCATGACCCACAACCTCGTGGGTAGCTTTTACAACGAGGCCCCGATCGTCCGTTGGATGTTGCCCGAGGGCACGCCCGAGTTGAACGTGGACATCAACGGCGAGTTCGACGTGCTTTGGACCGGCAACGAGTTCCGCGGCACGAGCATCGACGTTGAGTTGGTCATCGCCCGCGAGACCGCCGACGGCCAGTTCGACGTGCTCTTCAGCGACCGCCTGAACAAGCCGACCCTGGGCCTGAGCATCGGCGATCGCGCCAGCTCGCAGGTGGACCTCTCGGGCATCAGCCTGGCCGAGGGCGATTCGCTCGTCATCTCGGGCCGCGGCGTGTCGAGCGTCGGCTGGACCGAGGGCCGTTGGATCGACATCAGCGACGACCTGACCATCAGCGTGTCGCCGGTGCCCGCGCCGGCCTCGCTGGCCCTGCTGGGCCTTGGTGGCCTGGCCGCCGCCCGCCGCCGTCGCTAAAGACCGCGAGGCTCCTCCCGAGAGAAGCCCAACCAAACCCACCAAGACCTCGCTCTGGATTCGTCCGGAACGGGGTTTTCTTTTTGCTACGAAACAAACAACTGCTTAGCCGAGAGAGATGCGATAGCAGCGGATGTCGCAAACGGCCTCGAACCCGAGCGCCTCGTGGGCGGCCTGGCTTTGGAGGTTGTCCATCTCGGCGTCGGAGGCGAACTCGCGGCAGCCTTGTGAGCGTGCCCACGCTTTGCCCGCCTCGACGAGCGCCCTGCCCACGCCCATGCCCCGGCAGTTCTTGTCGACGAACCAGCCTTCGAGGTAGCCCACGGGCGAGGCCTCGCAGCCTTCGGCGAACTGGCGCAGCGAGACTTCGGCCATGCCCACGCGGCGATCACCGCTCCATGCGATCAGCACGGTGTGTGGCAAGTGATCGATGGTGCCGGTGTCGAAGTATTCGGTGACCATGCGCTGGGCGTGGTCGATGACCCAGTCGGGGCCCAGGGCCTGTCGCATGGCCAGCCAGTGGGGGGCGTCGTCGGGGTTGGCGTTGGAAATGGTGATGCCCATTGGTCACGTCTTCAATAGTTGGGCGTGGGCGCGCGGAAGCTGTCGATGTCGATCGAGCGGAAGTACTCGATGGTGTTTTGCAGGCCCTCTCGCAGCGCCACGGTGGGCTGCCAGTCGAGTTTGGCCTTGGCCAGCGTGATATCGGGCTGGCGCTGCTTGGGGTCGTCGACCACGGCATCGCGCTTGACGATCTTGGACTTCGAGCCGCTGAGCTCGATGACCATGTCGGCGAGTTGGCGGATGGTGAACTCGTCGGGATTGCCGATGTTGACCGGGCCTTGAAAGTCCTTGGGCCCGTGCATCATGCGGTACATCCCCTCGACCAGATCATCGACGTATTGGAACGATCGCGTCTGCTGGCCGTCGCCGTAGATGGTCAGGTCTTCACCAAGCAGGGCCTGGCGGATGAAGTTGGACACGACACGGCCGTCGAGCGGGTGCATGCGCGGGCCGTAGGTGTTGAAGATGCGAACGACCTTGATCTTGACGCCGTTGTGGCGGTGGTAATCGAAGAACAGCGTCTCGGCGGCGCGTTTGCCCTCGTCGTAGCAGGCGCGCGGGCCGATGGGGTTGACGGCCCCGCGATAACTCTCGGGCTGGGGATGCACCTCGGGATCTCCATAGACCTCGCTGGTGGAAGCCTGGAGGATGGTGGCGTTGCAACGCTTGGCCATTCCGAGCAGGTGGATGG
>CAYGTM010000362.1:290-2907 GCA_964352795.1 uncultured Phycisphaera sp. | reverse complement strand
ACCGTCGAGATCGTTCCAGACTTCATGCCCTTTGACGGCGTCGTCAAAGCACGTCTCGGCCAGGTCTTCCTCGGCGTCGAGGGTGACCTCGACCTGGAACATCTTGGCCAAGTAGCGCTCGGCGTCCTTCGCCGCCGGGCCGCCGTCGCGGTCCTCGTGGGTGGTTGGCAGGTACGCGGACCGGACCTGGGCGTTCAGAATGTCGCGGGAGACGCCGACAATGAAGATGAGCCGCGGAACACGGAGATAGAGCTTTAAGGCCTCGAGCACCTGGAGGGCGATGTGGGGAAGGCAGCGATCAAGATCGTCAATGAAGACGACCAGCCGCTTGTTGTCCGGGATTGTGTGTCGAATCCATTCGGAGAGTTTTTCCTCGAAGTGATTGAGGAAGACCGCTTCTGGGTGGTTGGCCTTTCGATACGCCTTGATGGCGCCGCGGAGCGCCTTGCCCGGTTCGACCTTGATGCCGACGCCCCTGGGCGAGGAAATTGCAACGCTGTCCAGCCCGAACAGCGCCGACTCCCCGAGGAAACCGCCAGCCAGCCGTACGGCGTTTCTGATGGTCTGGGGGTCGGCCCCCTTCACCTGGATCGTTTCACGGATGATCTCGGCGATGATGCCCCGCAGGACATCCTCGCGCTGCTCGTACTTCCATGGATAGAACCACACGGTGCGCGTATCGACGAAGTCTCTGCCCGCGACCTTGGGGCCATGCGTCTTCCAGCTTCTCAACATCCGATCGATCCACCGCATCGCGGTGGTCTTGCCCGAGCCCCACGGCCCATAGATCGCCGCCGTCAGCGGCATCTGCGTGTCCTTGTGCCGGATCATGTCGAACAGCGGGCCGACCTGACGCACGAGGTACTCGCCGTTGATGGGAGCTTCGCCGTCGGCGAGCCCCCCCTCGATGATGGGGATGCCAGCCGGCGGCTCGTCTCCGATGGCCGAGGCGACGGGTTTTGACCGCAGAAGGCTGAGTTCCTGGCGTTGCGCTGCCGCTTTGGCGGTGGACAATGGCTTTTTGGGGCTCTTGCTCACGGATGCGAGCGTAGGACCGCCGTTTGGGCCGCTCCATCCCCCAGTTCAAGGGTGGCTCGCCTCTCGGTGAATGTACCGCAAGTGTCTCGTCAATATAGACTTAAGAGCCAGGTCGGCGATTCGTAGGAAGAATAATGGCACGATTTTCAATTTTCGAGTGAAGCCGCCTCCCGATCCCCCCGATCTCCATTTCCAGCCGGGTGGCACGGAGTCACCCGCACTCGAACACGGTTCGTGATGCTCCCGACCAAATCGTGGGGGTGCCCGGGCCACTGAAGAACGGAGCTCAACCATGAGCAACGGAATCGTGCCTGCGGGCAAGAACGACAGCATCTCGTACTTCGAGCAGCGCGCCCCCGTGTGGGTGGCCAATGCGGCGACATTGGGAATCGATCCCTTGGCCGCGGCGAACCTGCAGGCGCTGACCGAGGCGGCCCGCACGGCGTACGACACGGCACAGATCGCCCAACAAACTTCATTGGGCGCCACCGCCGCCCAGGACTCGGCCATCGGCGGCATGCGCTCGCTGGGGGGCGACCTCATCAAGGGCATCCGCCTGAAGGCCGAGATGGCCGGCGATCCGGCCCTGTTCGCCCTGGCCCTGCTGCCCACGCCCAAGGATCCCGAGCCCATCCCCGCCGTCCCCGCCAGCACGCTGAGCTGGACGCTGCTGACCAGCGGCGACCTGGACCTCAAGTGGAACGGCAACCTCTCGAGCGGTACCACCTATGTGATCGAACGCTCGCTCATCCCCGCCGACGGGCCGCCCAGCGCGTTCGAGCCCATCGGCTTCGTGGGGGCGCTGACCTTCACCGACAAGACCGTGCCGGTGGGCACCGCCATGGCGATCTACCAGATCAAGGGCCAGAAGGGCGGGGTGTACACCGACCCCAGCGCCCCGGCGCTGGTACGCTTCGCCCCGGGAAGCAACAACCAGAGCGCCCAAAACGAGAAGAACGGCAAGAGCGGGCAGGCCGCGGCGTAAGAAGCCGCGATCGGTCAGCCCAACAGCATCATTTCCCCGGTCAACCCCGGGCCGAACGCCAGCACCAGCGCTGGCGTTGTGATGTTGGTGGACAGCAGGCGTTCGAGGATGAACAGGATCGTCGCGCTGCTCATGTTGCCGTGCTCGCGCAGGACGGTGGCCGAGGCTTCGGTGGCGGCCTCGGGCAGGCCCAGCGCGTCGGCGACCGACTCGAGCACGCGCGGGCCGCCGGGGTGGATGGCCCAGGACTGTATGTTGGGAATCGTCAGTTCCTCTTCGGCGAGCACGCCCTGCACCCAGGGCCTGACGGCGCACGCGAGGATGTCGGGGACGGCCGGCGAGAGGACCATCGAGAAGCCGGCGTTGCCGATGGTCCAGCCCATGGCCTCCTGGCTGCCCGGCAGCAGGATCGACGCGCTGCGGCGCAGGATGGGGGCGGTGGAGCCTTCCTGATGGCCGATGATGCACGCCGCCGCCCCGTCGGCGAACAGGGCGTCGGCGACCGGCGAGCCGTTGGATTGGGACGCCTGGATATGCAGCGAGCACAGCTCGACGCAGCACACCAGCACGCGGGCCTTCGGCTCGGCCATCGAG
>CAYGTM010000362.1:0-280 GCA_964352795.1 uncultured Phycisphaera sp. | reverse complement strand
CCCCGCCGGCCTACGTCCCCGCCATCGCCATGGTGCGAGCCGAGCGCAGGGCGTTCATCGCGGCGTGGCAGCCAATGAAGCCGATGTTGACGCGCTGCGTGGTGGCCGCAAGCCCGAGAGACTCCATCAGCGCGATGTCGACACCCGGGGACGCAAGCCCGGTGCAACTGGCGGTGACCATGTGCGTGATGGCCGTGGCGTCGGTGCTGGCGTGAAGGAGCGCGGCTGTGCAGGCGCGGTGGGCCAGCGGGGGTGCGAGCTCGTGGAACGTGCGCATGCG
>CAYGTM010000361.1:0-2913 GCA_964352795.1 uncultured Phycisphaera sp. | reverse complement strand
GCTCACCCCCGCCCCATCCACCAGCGTCACGGTGAACGTGAGATCGCCAAACTCGGCCACTGTCTCCGCCGCCCGGCTGATCTGGCACGCCCGAAAACTCAGAGCCTCGAATGCACTCACATCCCGATCACCCGGCAACAACGTATAGACGAACGAAGCGGCCGAGCCACTCCACGAAAACGTCACGCCACTGGTATCGTCAGGCGAACCAGGCCGCGCCCGGCTCATGCCGTTCATAGGTTGGGCAGGGCTGAACGTGAACGACCCGTCCAGGTCGCGCATCAGGCCCTCGAACACATTCGACACGCCAAGAGCGATCGACGCGCCGCTACTGGCCACCATCGTCGAAGGCTGGGTCTGGAAATCATCCACCACGAAGTCCGCCCCACCGCGCGCCGGGCGATACTCGTTGTCCACCACCGTCGTGTCGGCAACCGCCGAAAAATCCAGGCTCTCCCACTGCCGCTCCATCACGTCCCGCGCCGGCTCGTTGCCCCGCACATACAACTGGATAAGCGCCAGCCAGTCGACCAACGCCACCCGCTGCACCTCGGGCCGCCCGATCTCCGTGCCCGGAGGGCCCTGGAAGTCATTGAACCCGCAGCAGTTGAAATCGTTGTGGTCGGCACCCTGAACGTACGTCACATGCTTGTTGCCCGTGCCGCGCTCATAGATCGCAAACGGCTTGCTGCCACCGCCCACGCTCCCACGCACGTCACCATCCGACGATCCATAAATCAGATGAAAGTTCGACCCGCCCGGCAACGCTCGCACGCCGAAGTCCGTCGGCGAGATGCTCGACACCACCAGAATATCGTCCAGCACATAGTGCTGGGGAACATAACTGCCCGTCGCGATCCGGTCGTACGCCCGCGCCACGCCCTCGCCACCGCGGCTGTGGCCAATCCACACCGTCCGGCTCTGGTCCAACCGACCGTTGAGCACGCCACCGGCGATCGTCGCCAGATTCCCAAAGAAATAATCCGTATGCCGCAGCGTCGTGTCGCTTGCCGTCTCGATGCCAGGCCCGGTGTTATTCTCGTGGCTCATCACCACCCAGCCATGACTGGCGAAGTGGTCGTGCATGTAGTCATACCAGATGTACTGCTGCCCGTTCCCGTGGCTGATGACCACCACCGGCACGTCGCCGCGACTGGCGATATCGCTCGGATACGTCAGACGCTGCTGATTTCGAGTGCTCGGAATGCCCGGGAACGAAGCGGTATACGTCGCCACCCGGGTGGTTGCCGCCGGCCCGAGCGCCGTCAAGTCCTTGAACAACCAGAACCCCACGCCGTCGAAACCGTCGATGAGATCACCCCCATCGAGCACCCCGTTGCGATTCGCGTCAACCACCACGTCGTACGCCACGCCGATGCTCTCGCCCGCGTCGGCATTGAGCAGCGCCGTCCCGCCCTGCGCAATATGATTGTCGGCCGTCGAACCAAAACCAAACGATCCCGACTGCGGCAGTCCACGCGCGTCCACAAGGCTCGCGTCGCTCGCCCACTCGGCGGCCGTCTTGTGCGCCACAATGTAGATGTCCACCGGCCCTGCGGGCGGCGTGACCACGCTCGGATCCAGCGACACCACGATCGCCTCGCCCGCGTCGAACGATCGAACATAGTCGGCAAATGGATACCCCGACAGCACGACGCTGGCCAACTCGACTTCGATGGGCGCGCCCGCGCACCCCATGTCAAACTGGTTCTGGAACTCCAGGAAATCGAAGATCGTCAGCGAACCATCACCGTCGAAGTCCGCACGGAGATCGCCCGCATCGAACAGGTTCTGGGACTCAAGGCAATCGAACACCGTCAACGCGCCATCACCATCAAGATCAGCCGGGCAGCCCGCCTGCGCATACGCCGCCGACCCCAAAGCCAGACCAACCGCGCACGCCATCCCAGCGCCATATCGCATCATCTTCCGCATCGCCTCGCTCCTCGCTCCCCCGAGCCATCAACAACTTCATCAATCCCCGATCAACTCAGGGCAAGAGCCGCACGTCATCCAATCCGATACGCCCCATCGCCGAGCCATGCCCGGGCCCGAAGCGCAGCCGAACCTTCTCGACATCACCCAGGTCCAGCCCGCGCCCATCGCGGGTGAAGTCCACCAGCCGCACGCGAATCGTCTCGAACTCGTTCTGCCAGCCCCCGCCCGAACCGAAGTCCCGGCGTTGGTACGGATCGCGCACCAATACGTCGTATGTGCCGGTCGATACCGCGCTCGCGTTGCCCGCGCCATCCACCAGTTCCAAGGTGAACACCAGCCCATCCAACGACGCGACCGTCAACGGGTGCCGCGTCGCCTGCGCCACGCGCAGCGCGAGCGAACCAAACCCACTCAAATCCCGCTGGCCAACTGGCAACCCAAACTCGTACACCGCGTCGGCCCCGTTCCACTCGAACACCACGCCGGCTGTGGTATCGCTCCCACTGGCGCTCGCCCGCGTCATGCCATTCATCGGATCGCTGCCGATCGCGTTGAAGTCGGCATTATTGTCTTCCAGCCGCCCCGCGGGCAGGCTCGCCACGGCGAAGGCCACCACCGCCCCGCCGCTCGCCACGACCGTCGACGGCGCGCTCTGGTAATCATCGATCACCAACCCCACGTCCGGCCCGGGGTTGTGCTCGCGGATGACGATCGAACTGGGCGCAATGCTCGGCGACTGCAACGAACGCTGGTGCCGCCAGATGAACTCCTCCGCCCACGCCTGGTCACTCAGGTACCGCTGCGCCAACGCCAGCCACGAGGCGTTCGCAATCCGCTGCCCCTCGGCCCGGCCGATCGCCGTCCCCGCAGGCCCCGTGAAGTCCTCGAACCCGCAGCAGTTGAAGTCGTTGTGGTCGGCCCCATGCACATAGGTCACCTGCTTCGAGCCCGTGCCGCGCTCGTACAACTGGTAAC
>CAYGTM010000360.1:0-2915 GCA_964352795.1 uncultured Phycisphaera sp. | reverse complement strand
GACGAGACACACGACCCGAACCTCAAGTCCTGGGTCGAGAGCGCCAACGACCCGGGGACGGACTTTCCGATCCAGAATCTGCCGCTGTGCACGATCCACGAGGAGGGGGAGGACGGCGATATTGCCACCGCGGTCGGAGTCGTGGTCGGCGACATGGTCCTCGACCTGAATCACCTGTCTATCTCGGATGTAGTCCCCGAGGATGACGACGATTGGGCCTTCTTTGGCCTGGATGTGATTGCCAGGGATCGACTATGGCCAAAACTGCGACGCGAAGTACAGAGGCTTCTGCGTGCAGATGTCTCGGACCTTCGCGACCATGCCGACCGCGACACCATGCTCAGGCCGCTTGCACAAACACGATTCGGACTGTGGCCCTTCGAGCCACGCGACTACACCGACTTCTACGCCTCCCTCTACCACGCCACCAGCGTCGGCAGCATGTTCCGCCCCGACAACCCCATCCTGCCCAACTACAAGCACATCCCCATCGGCTACCACGGCCGGGCGTCGAGCATCGTCGCCAGCGGCACCGATGTGCGCCGGCCGGTGGGCCAGCAGGCGCCCGGCGAGGACGGCGGCAGCCCGAGCTTCGGGCCTTGTAAGTTGCTGGATTACGAGCTGGAGATGGGCGTGGTCGTCGGCCGTGGCAACGAGCTTGGCGACACGATCCCCATCGGCGAAGCCGAGGCCCACATGCTGGGCCTGTGCCTGGTCAACGACTGGTCGGCCCGCGACCTCCAGAAGTGGGAGTACCAGCCGCTGGGCCCCTTCCTGGCCAAGAGCTTCGCGACGACGGTGAGCCCCTACATCGTGACGATGGAGGCGCTCGCCCCCTTCCGGGTGCCCGCGTTCCAGAGGGACGCCGGCGATCCGTCGCCCTTGCCGTACCTGACGAGCGACACCAACACCGCCGCGGGCGGCTTCGATATTACCCTGGAAGTCCACCTCTCCAGCGAGCGGATGCGCAAGGAGGGGCTGGGGCCGGTCAAGATCAGCACCGGCAACTTCAAGGACATGTACTGGACCCTCGCCCAGATGCTGACCCACCACAGCAGCAACGGCTGCAACATGCAGCCCGGCGACCTGCTCGCTTCGGGAACGGTCAGCGGCAAGACCAAGGGCAGCCGCGGGTGCCTCCTGGAACTCACCTGGAACGGCGACGCCTTCGCCAGCCCGCCCAAGCTCGTGCCGGGCACGGACCGCACGCCCATCGTGCTGCCGACGGGCGAGGAACGAAAGTTCCTGGCCGACGGCGACGAGGTGATCATCAAGGGCTATTGCGAGCGCGAGGGCTTCCGGCGGATCGGCTTCGGCGAGTGCCGGGGGATCATCACGCCCGCGCGGTCGGTGTAGTCGCTTCGAGACCATACGTGTGGAGCATGAACCGTGACGAGCGAGCTCGAACGCTGCGATCTACCCCGGGGTGGAGGCGGCCCTTGCCTGGAGTGCTCGGCGTGGCTCGAGCACACGCACACGCTTGGAGAGGCCATAGACATCCTGATCCGAGACCCTCGGGCGTCTGGTCCCTTCTCGAATGATGTCGACAACGTGCCGTTGATCTTGCAGTTGCCGCAGCCCGAGCGCTACCGGCTTCGTGTCGATGTCCAGGTGTTCACGGAGGGCATGGACCAGCCCGAATTGCAAGCATGGATCCACCCAGACAGCGCGATGTCTTCGCTTGGGTTGGGTGACTGGTGGACCTCGGATGATCCGATCGCGTGGTCCGACGACTCGAAACCGCAGCAACAGATGGTGCCAATCTATCAGCTGCTCGCATCCTGGTGGATGCGAGCGTGCGGAGAGGCTGGTTGGCACGGGGCCGCTCTGGCCTACGAGGGGTGGTGGGAACGACTGGATAGCCTGCGAACGCAGAACCCAACTGCTCTGATCACCGAGACCATGATCGCGAACGCTGCGGGCTGGACCATCGAATCGACCCAGGGTCCGCTCGCAATCGTCCACCCCTAGTCGAACGGCGACGAGGTGATCATCAAGGGCTCCTGCGAGCGCGAGGGCTTCCGGCGGATCGGCTTCGGCGAGTGCCGGGGCATCATCACGCCCGCGCGGCACATCTGAAAGACCAGCCTCTTCGCGCACGGGGGCTCGGGCGCGCGGGCTCGTCAAGCACCCGTCGCCGCCAGCCCGCACTCTGGACATGTGCTCACGCCCCGTTCGAGGGTTGGGCCCAGCTCGTACCCGCACGCCGCGCAGCGCCCGCGCTTGATCCGTCGCCGCACGCGCCACCACCGCCACAGCACCACCGGCGCCAGCACGAGCAGGGCATAAAACATAAGATTCGCCAGCAATCCCTGCCAGTGCGGCAGGAGCGGCACCGTGTACTCGCGGCCGCGCACCGTGGGACGCCACGCCCCGATCGTGGTCGAGCTCTCGAGTGTCTGGCGTCGCAGGCTCCGTGCCGAGGCGAAGGGGAACCCAACGCGGTAGCTCGCGGCGGTGCGCATCTGGCCGTCGAGCGCGGTGCGCACGTCGGCCGGCCGCGCGTCGCGCGACGCGCGTCGCATCCCGTCGTGCTCGAACTTGAACCGCAGCACCAGCGCCTCGCTCACCGGCTCGCTGCCCGACTCCCACCACGTGGCCACGCCAAACGGGTAGTCATAGCGCATGACATACACCAAGTGGCCCTCGGCCTCCCACCGCTCGGCCAGCCCCACCGCCAGCGCGGGCGTCAGCGTGCGCCGCGCCACCACCGCGCCAACCGGCACGCTCGCCACCGCCAACACCACCCCCACCACGAGCGCCACCGCGACCAGCCGGACGGTCAGGATGCGCGGCCTGCGGGCGGGCATCGGGCACGGTAGGGTCCGGTACGCCGGGGCCATGAACCCAGCCCGGAGGGTTCGTCCGGGCGACCGGATGGCCATTCCGGTCGCCCCACTCGGTGGGGGGGGAGC
>CAYGTM010000359.1:0-2918 GCA_964352795.1 uncultured Phycisphaera sp. | reverse complement strand
GTGGTGGGGCGGGGGGCGACGATCTGGAATCCGAGCGCGAGCCCGCCATGCCGCTCGGGCTGACGCTGGTCGTCGCGTCCGACGGCGATCTCCCGCCACCGCGCGAGCCCCTGGCGGCCAACGTCGCGCTTCGCCTCGAACCGGTCGGCGGCGGGCTGGAAGTTTCGCCGGGCAACGCGGGGCTGGTCGCCGTCGCCGCCCAACGGCTGTACGAAGACCCCGCGACCGTCCGCGTCTTCGCGCGCGTGCTGGCGACCGGAGCCATGCGGCGTGACCTGCCCGTGCGCCTCGCACTGAACGGCCGGATCGTCGCCGAAACGGTCGCGCGTTTTTCGCCCGCCGGTGAAGAGGATGGGCCCGTCGAGGCATCCGTCGGGCTGTCCACCATTGCCGCCGGCGACGGCGTGCTCAGCGTGCTACTGCCGGGCGATGATCTATTGGCCGCGGACGACTCGGCCTCGCTCTGGCTGCGCTCCGCCGGCCGCCCGCGCGTGCTCCAGGTCATCCCCGAGGGCGAGATCGTCGACCCCGATCGCCCCGGCCCGGTGCTGCTCATCGCCGCCGTGCTCGAAGCGATGGACCTGGGCAGCTTCCGCATCGTGCGACTCAGCCGCTACGAGCAACTGGTGGCCGAAGGCGAGATGCCGTTTGATGCGATCGTGTTCGATCGCGTGCAACCGCGCACGCCCCCGGGCGTGCCGAGCCTGCACTTCGGCCCGCCGCCCCTGCCCGGTGCCAGCGCCTTGCCATCCATTGACCCGGTCGCGCTCCCACCCACGCGCGTCATCTCGTGGCGGCGCACGCACCCGGTGATGCGCGATCTGGCACTGGATCAACTCGCCGTCGCCCGGCCGCTCATCGATGCCGAGATTTCCGAGAGTGGGGGATCGCGCGAACACACGGTCCTGGCCAGCGGGGAGCGAGCCCCGCTCATCATCGCCTTCGAGGGTGGACAGCACCGCCGCATCTGGGTGGGCTTCGAGCCCGCGAGCAGCAACTGGCCCAAACTCGTCAGTTTTCCATTGTTTATTGCCGAGGCCATCGATTATCTGTCACTGCGAGGCTCGCGCGACGCGGCCGACAGCATCCGCGCGGGCGGCCTGGCCACGCTCACCCTTGCCCAGCCCAGGAGCCGGGTCCGTGTCATGGGCCCGAGCGGAGATTTCGAGCTCACGACCTCGGAGCCCACGTCCCGACCCAGCCTCGGCCCCATCGAACGGGCGGGCGTCTACCTACTCGAGAGCGCCGCCCCGGGCGACCAGCGGGCCATCGCCGTCAACGTCGCCAGCGTGGTCGAAAGCCGGGCTGGCAGATCGGGCGAACTCCAAGGTTTCGGCGGGTTGACCGATCCTGGGGCCGTCACCACTCGCGTGGGTGGCGAGCGCGAGATGTGGCCGTGGTTCCTGGTGGTCGGGTTGCTGGTGCTGAGCCTCGAGTGGCTATTCTCGGCCCGCTCGCTGGGGCGGTGAGCGGCCCCGGTCTGAGCCCGGGATTCTCTAAGTTCACAGGAAACCGTAAGAATCTTGTGAATGGGTCCGGAAATGCCATCCCGGGCGCAATTTATGTGTTCCTGGGCAACGACTTGCTGTAATATCAGGGGGAACAATCGTGGGGGATAGTGCCGGGGTGACCGGCCGTCCCGAGATCGCTTTCGAGGGAGAGAGAAATGAACCGAGCACTGAGCACCGCAGCGGCCTTGTCCGCCGCCGCGGGCATGACCGTCAGCGTCCAGGCCCAGGACATCAACTGGGATAATGCCTCGGGCGGCTTCTGGAATACGCCGGCCAACTGGAGTCCGATGAACGTCCCCGACATTCCCGCCGAATCGGCTCTCGTGGGCCTGCCCGGGTCGTATACGGTGCGCATCTTCGGCATCTCGCCCAACATCCGCGGCCTCTTTGTCACGAATCCGAACGCGATTGTCGCGCTGGCGAATAGCCGGGATCTGTTCCTGCGCGGAGAAAACACCGTCATCGACGGCACGCTGGTCATTAACGAGTTGGGTGGGACCATCGGAACCCGGTTGTTGGCCAGCAACCTGATGCTGAACATCGGCGGTTCAGGCCAGATCATCATGAACGACACGTCGCCGACCGCGGTCGGCCGGGCCCAGATCGTCGACCTCCTGTCCGGCAGCATGACCACCTACGGCCCGGATCTCACGATTCGCGGCTCGGGCCAGTTCAACACCAGCGCCACCATCAATGGCATGCTGCTCGCCGATGCACCGGGCCTCGAGTTGGCCATCCTCGGCGCGCAGAAGACCAACAACGGCATCTTCCGCGTTGACAACGGCGGCATCATGCGTCTGTCGACCACGGTGAACCAGGGCCCCTCGGGCGTCATGGAAGTGATCGACGGCACGCTGAACATCCGCAGCACGATCGCCGGCGGCGAGATCATCAATACCGGCGGCACCATCGAGATCGCCACGGGCAACGGCGTGTTCGACGGCGTCGACCACGTCACGGGCGATGTCGAGATCGAAAACAGCCGCGACCTTCAGATCCGCGGCGGTCTTACCCTCGACGGTACCATCACCATCAACCGCGAAGGGAGCACCAGCGCCACGAGGCTGCTGCCGGCAACCAGCGGCACGATCGATGGCAACGCGGTCATCTTCCTGAACGATTCCTCCACGACCGCGATTGGGCGCGCCCAGTTCGTCGACATCTCCGCCGGCTTGGTGACCACGCTGGCCGACACCGTGCTGCTGCACGGCTCGGGCCAGGTCAACGCCAACCTGGTCAACAACGGCACCATCCGCGCCGACGTTGATGGCCGCGAACTGGCCCACATCGGCGTGGCCCGGACCAACAACGGACGCTTCGAGGTTGACAACGGCGGCATCATGCGCCTGTCAACCACGGTGAACCAGGGCCCCTCGGGCGTCATGGAAGTGATCGACGGCACGCTGA
>CAYGTM010000358.1:0-2922 GCA_964352795.1 uncultured Phycisphaera sp. | reverse complement strand
ACCCCAACTACTCCAGCACGACCACCAAGAAGTCCGGCGACCGCCGGGGCAACACGCCCAAGAAGTAGGGCCGCGGGCGTGCGTACGTTCGCTGGCGCGAGGCGGAGGTGGGGATTCGGAGGATGGGGGGTGGAGTGGAACCGGACGAAATAGACCTAGCCTGCCCTCTCCGCGTAGCATAGTATACTGATTAATCTAGCGCCCGGCGAATGGAGTCGCCGCCCACAACTGGCCCCAATCTCGTCTTTAGCAAGGAGTCCGCGTGAGTTGGGAAGCAACATTTAAGATCCTCGATTTTGCTCTACGTAAAACACCATTACTCAAGAAAGCTCATCACCAAGCTAGAGGGTATCTCCGCCTGCGCATTCCGCTCAATCCATATCGGCACTTTCACAATGAGATTATGCATCGTGTTCTGGAAATGGAAGCGTCTGTAGAGCAATATGAAGTATCGCGCATTGCCACTGATATCTTGGACAAAGCATGTAGTATGCTTGCATTCACGCTGAGTGAGCAGGCTGACGTTTCTCGAAAGGGCACTCACAATCTCTGTGCTTCGATCAAGCTATTTGTCGGAAAAGAAGAACCCCGTCTTGCAACCTGGGTTCGCTGTAGGAACTCAGTCGGAAGGCCCGTGTCAAACGATTTCTCCGATATTGAAGGGAACTCTGTCTTCGCCTCCCTGCTTGGAAGGGACGACGGAAAAGTGCGGTGGCCTCGGCTGAGATGTTTCGCTTGTGGAAACCTTCCAGACCAGCCTCGTTACGCAAACTCACGTGGAGAAGAATACCGGAAGTGGTATGGCGCGACCATGGCGTTTCCCTTGATGGTCGATTCGGGTTCAATCATCGGCTTTCTTTGCTTCGATTCCCCAAAGGCTGGCTTCTTTGGCGATTTGCCGAACGCCTATGAGTTCATTGAAAGGCCGATGGACTATCACGACGAACTAGAAAGTTGCAATCTGTATCATCTGGGTGGCTTGATTGCAGATGTCATGGCTGTTTCGCTCGGGCGATGCCAAAATTCTGCCATCAATCAGATTGTTGAAAACAAAGGAGAGGTTGCGAATGGCCAATGTATCCGAAGTTCGGAAGCGTCAGTCCGAAACAGCCCATAAACGACTCAGCGATTACACTCTCGCAGAGGCTCGTTCGTTCGTGCGCATTCTCACCGTTGACGTTAATTTGATCCATGCAGGCCAGCAATTGCGAGCAAATGCTCAAGTGGATGCAACAGCGACCAACAAGTCAGGGCAATGTGAATGCAATGGTTGATTAGGATGTTGTCACCTCGCCAAAATTAATCTTCACCCGCTCCAACCTCCGCCCACTCCACCGGATCCAGCGTCAGCTGTCGGTTGATCCACTGCTCGCGGGCCTCTGGATCATTCTCGATCGCCCGCTCGATGGCCAGCGTCTCGCGGTACTGCTGGGCCTCGCTGGCCATCGTCCACTTGGCCTCGATGCCCAGTGCGTCGATCTCCTGGCGGATGTCGGCGAGTTGGGCGCGGAAGAACTCCTTGCGGTGGTTCACCTTGTTGACCTGGTGCAGCAGGAAGTGCTTGTGCAGTTGCGTTTCCAGGGCCGGCGCATCCTCGGCCCAGATGATGGCGTGCACGTCGAAGTCGAACGGCACGCTCGCGTCGCCGAGCTCCTTGATGCGGTCCATCGGTTCGAGCCGCCGCGTCAGGCCGATCTTGTAGACGCTCTCGCCGAACGAGCCCACGTTGGAGATGATGTAAACGTGTCCGCGGCGCGTCTGCTGGGCCATCGAGATGGCCCGCTGGTTCTTGAGCTCCGCCTCGACCAGCCGCTCGTGCAATTCGGCGAGCTGGGCCTCGTACATGGCCCGCTGCTCGCTCGTCGCCTTGTCGATCTGCTGCTGGGCGCGGGCCATGGCCTTGCGGAGGGTTGACTCCTCCTTCTCGGCGTCGCGCATGGCCTTGGCGTACTCGCGAAGGGCCTTCTGCTCTTCGCGGATCTGCTCGCGGATGCGCCGCTGCTCTTCCTTTTCCAGGTTGCGTAGCTCCTGGGCGATCACCGCCCAGCGCAGCTCGGCCAGGCGAGCGTCCAGATACGCCCCGGTGATGTGGGCGTCACGGAAGGCCTTCCCCCCGTGGTTCACGATCGTGAACGCGTCGCGGATCTCTTGCTCGAGCGTGCCCATGTTGTCGTGCTTCACGCGGGAGAGGATCGAATCGACCTTGCCGTTGAAGGCGTCCAGCACGAAGGCGATGGCCATGTCGCGGCGCCAAGTGTCCTTGTAGTCGCACTCGGCGGCCGAGCCCATGCTCACCATGCTCTTGGTAGTGTCTCGCGCCAGCTTGAGCTGCTTGCCCGCGTCCTTGTGCGCGAACTCCTCCGCAAGATCATCGAGCAGGCTCGCGGCCGGCTTGAGGTACGCATCGCCGTACCCGTCGATGATGTTCTTCATCGCCTTAGCCGTACGTTCGTAGTGCTCGGCGTTCTGCACGGCGTCGTAGGCCTTGCCGGCGATCTGCTGGGCCTCGTCCTTGGCGAGGGCGATGATTCCAGCGGCCTGATCGCGCGCGGTGGCCAGTTCGGTCCTTGCGCGTTCGGTTGCTTCTTTCGCGGCGGCGCGGGCCTCGGCCGTCGCTTGCTTCGCCTCGTCCTCCGCGTTGGCCAACGCCTGGTCGTAATCGTGCCGGGCCCGCTCGACGAGGATCCGCGCATCCTCGTGGGCCTCGGCCATCTTTTTCCTGGCATCCTCGAGGATCTGCCGCGCCATGTCGTCGGCGTCGGCCACCGAGGTCCATTTCGAGAGCCGCTCGTTCGCCGCCGTGAGCTTCGCGTTCTCGGCGTCGACCCGCTGGGCAAACTCGCGGGCCTTCGAGGCGTCGCGCCTGGCCAGGACGAGCAGCACCCCAACCCACACCAACCCCGGCACCACCGCCGCCAGCAC
>CAYGTM010000357.1:0-2941 GCA_964352795.1 uncultured Phycisphaera sp. | reverse complement strand
CAGCACGGGCCCGACCCGCAAGATGACGTACAGCCCCGCCTCGTGCGCCAGCTCGACGAACGCCCGCAGGTCGGCGTCGCCCGCGAAGTCGAACTGCCCGGGCAGCGGCTCGTGGCGGGACCACACGATGGGCACCAGCACGGTGTTCAACCCGGCAAGCTTGGCCGCCTGGAGCCGGTCGGCCCACTGCGAGCGTGGCGTGTGGGCGTAGGAGGCCGTGCCGCCCACGATCCAGATTCGCCGTCCGTCGAGCATGAAACTGCGGCTGTCGAAGGTCACTGTCGGCATGGGCTCGGCTCCCGTTCGGTGCGGATCGTCCGAAGTTCCATTCAGAACCCAAACAAGACCCGCCGGCTCGGATGAACCGAGATATTAGACCGCAAGAACGCGAATGGCCACCCTGTTGAGCGCATCCACGCCCTGCGCCCGCGTCACCAGTTTGCCAAACCTGCCCAATCGCAACCCCAACCGATCCGGGCCGTACCATCGCCGCACATGCTCCAGAGCCCTCCACCAAAATCCTGTCGCGTCGCCCTGCCCGCAGTCCTGGCGCTCCTCGCTGGGTGTGGCGGCATGGATCCCATCGACCGCCGCATCGACACGCTGGTTCTCGATCGCTCGGCCCTGCTGGGCACCGACGCCGCGCCGGCGGACCGCCGCTACCGCACCGGCCCGGTCGAAGACCAGGACCGCCAGGCCCAGCTCGACAAGACGCCGGAAACGCGCAACCCCGACGCGAGCGAGTTGTTCTACATCCAGGCTCAGGCCGCCCGCCTCGAGGCGACCTCGGTCGAAGAGCGGTTGAATACCTATTACTCGGACGCCCTTGGCGCGCCCATCGACGCGGGCTACGCCAATCCCGATGAAACGGGCGACGGCATCGACGCGCCACCGCCGCCGCCCATCCCCGACAACGTCGTGGTGCTCGACCTCGCCGGCGTGCTGGCCCAGAGCCAGCGCACCGGGCGCGAGTTCCTCGACGCCCAGGAAGAGTACATCCTGTCGGCCATTTCCCTGCTGCGCGAGCGTCACCTCTGGGGTCCGCGGTTCTTCAATGACACCACGCTCCAGGTCAGCGGCCAAGCCAATGACGGGAACTACGACAGCACCCTGGCGCTCATCAACGAGTTGCGCCTCACCCAGCGTCTGCCCTCGGGCGGTGAGGTCGCCGCCCGATGGATCATCAACGCCACCGAGCAACTGCGGAGCTCGGCCACCCAGGAGTATCGCCAGTCGTCCCAGCTTGTGATCGATGGCAGCATCCCCCTCCTGCGTGGTGCCGGCACCGTCGCCCGCGAAGACCTGATCCAAGCCGAACGCGACCTGGTCTACGCCGCCCGCCAGTTCGAGGCCTTCCGGCGTGATTACGCCGTCGACATCGCCTCGGAATACTTCGAGTTGCTCCAGACCGCCGCCCGCATCCGCAACCAGCAAGAGCAACTGCGCAACCTGCGACAGACCCTCGATCGGCAGCGCGCCCGCCAGGAGGCCGGCGAGATCGCCCTGTTCGAGCTCTCCATCACCGAGAGCAGCGTGCTGAGTGCCAACAACAGCCTCCAGAGCGCGTACGAAAACTACGTCGTTTCGCTGGACACCTTCAAGATCCGCCTCGGGTTGGACCCCTCGGTCCCCGTCGCCCTGGCGGCGCTCACGCTCGAACTCAACGACCCCGTCGTGACGCCCACCGACGCCGCCCAACTCGCCCTGCTCTACCGCCTGGACCTCCAGACCACGCGCGACCGCGTTCTGGACGCGCGCCGCGGCGTGGCCAACAGCCGCAATAACTTGCTCCCTGACTTGAACGCCTTTGCCGAAGCCACACTCCCCACCGATCCTGATGACCAACAGGCCGGCTTCGCCTTCGACCCCGACAGCATCCGCTATCTCGCCGGGCTGCGCTTCAGCCTGCCGCTCGATCGTGAGATCGAACGCCTCGGCCTGAGATCGAGCCAGATCTTCCTCGAGCGCGCCCTCCGCGAGTTCGAGCGTTCCAGAGACCAGGTGGTCGTCGAGGCCCGAAGCCGGCTGCGAAGCATCGAGGTCTCCCGCTTCCAACTCATCCTCGCCGAAAGACAGGTCCAGATCAACGAGCAGCGACTCGAAGAGCAGCAGATCCGCGAAGACGAGATCACCCCACAGGAACTCGTCGACACCCTGGCCGAACTGCTCGACGCCCGCAACGCCCGCGACGCCGCCCAGACCGCCCTGCGGGTGGCCATCCTCCAATATCTCAGAGACACCGGCCAACTCCGCGTGGGTCGAGACGGGGAAGTCCTGCCCCTACCCGGGATGGGCCGCATCATCGACCTACCTTCTGGAGGGACCGTCCCCGACGGCGGCTAAACTCACACAGCGGCCTCACCCTATACGCCGCATGGGAGACCGCACATGGGCGAAGCCAGCCGTTCCAGCGAGCACCTCCACGAAGGTGGCGTGGTCATCGTCGGCGGCGGCCTGGCAGGCCTTTCGGCCGCCGTCGAACTTGCCGGCAAGGGCATCCCTGTCACCGTCGTGGAATCCAACAACCACCTGGGCGGCAAGATGAACCTCCTCGAAGAGGGCGGCTTCACCTTCGACATGGGCCCCACCATCATCACCATGCCAGAGGTGCTCAAGGGCATCATCGCCCGCACCGGCCGAAACCCCGCCGACTATCTCGACCTCATCGACCTCGACCCCCAGTGGCGCTGCTTCTTCGATGACGGCACCCGCATCGACCTGCCCCGTGATCCCCACCAGTTCGCGCGCGAGATCGACGCCCAGTTCCCCCATGCCAAGCCGGGCGAAGGCTTCCTCAAGTTCTACGAGTTCAGCCGACGCATGTACCGCCTCAGCGAGAAGGTCTTCTTCTACAAAGACCTGGGCGGCATCGGCGACATGATCAAGAAGCCGCCCACCGAGCCGGGGGTCGCCAAGGACGCCCTGGCCATGCGCCTGTACT
>CAYGTM010000356.1:0-2953 GCA_964352795.1 uncultured Phycisphaera sp. | reverse complement strand
CGGGGCCGAGACGGCTACGGTGTCAGGGGCCTCGGGACGAGGCCGGGTGCTCCGCGTCAGAACGTCCCTCGGGGGTTCCCGCACGCCGTACCATGGCCGACCATGGCCGACGCGACGCCCAGCAGCACCGACCCCCGCCCGCCTATCGGCGACAGCGACGGACGCCCCGCCGCTTGGGAGGCTCCACGGTGAGCGCGAGGGACATCGCCAGCGAGTTGGCCAAGAGCCTGGGATCGGCTGGCGTGGGCGACGCCGCCAGTAAAGCGCTCGACGCGCTGGCCCGCGAGGACACCACCGCCCTGGCCGCGATCGCGGGGACGGCCATGGGCGGACCGGCCCTCGGGCTCGCCCTGCTGCTCGGCGGCATCGTGCTCCAAAGCATCGGCAAGCGCAAGGACAAGAAGGCCCTCAAGGCCGAGTTCGACCGCGTGCTCGCGGAGGTACTCTCGGCTCGGAACGACATGAACAGGCTGGACGTTCTGCTCCGGCCGATGGTCGAACGCACCAACTTTCTGAACCAGCGTCTGCCCGGCCACGAGAAGGCCGACATTGCCAGCATAGTGGCTGACAAGGTCAAGCGCGAGCTCGCCTCGCTGCTGCCCGAGAACGCGAACGCCATCGACTTTGACAGCATCCGGATCTATCTGGAAAGAAATACCAGTCTGCTTAGAGAGATCAAGAGCTCTCTAAGCAAGATCCACGACAAGTTGGACGGCCTACGCGACCTTTACACCTCAGGCCAGATCGCCACGCCCACCATCCCCGAAGGCGTGCGTGACAACTTCGCCATCGCGGGCATCTCCCGCAACGCCTCGTTCGTTGGTCGTACCTCGACGCTCTCCCAACTCCACGCTGCGGTTACGGATGCCTCGGCGACCGCCATCGTGTTGAATGCCGAGGGTGGTGTGGGCAAGAGCGAGATCGCCAAGGCGTACGTCTTCCACGATGAATTCAACCAGCATTGGGATGGGGTGTGGTGGCTCGACGCGTCGTCCGTCGCCATCGATCGCTCGCTCGAACAGTTGCTCGATCGCTTGGGCCGGCCCCGCAAGCCCGGCGAGGATCTGCCAGCCATGCGCGCAGCCCTGGCCAGTCGGCTGGGCAATGGCCGACACCTGCTGGTGCTCGACAACGTCGAGGATCTCAACACGCTCTCGGATTTCGTGCTGCCCGAATGCTGTTGGAAGCTCGCGACGACCCGGCTGCCACCCGATCACATCCCACCGCAGCAGGGCGTCACGCTGCGCATAGACGTGCTTAGCGACGACGAGGCCGCCGCGCTGCTGCTGGAGCGACGGGACGAACTGTGCGAACCCAAGCAGCCCGGCAAGCTGCGTTCGCCCTTGAGCGAACACGCCGAAGCCACCAGAGAGATCACAGGCCACCTCGGCAATCACGCCCTGGCGATCGCCTTCGCCGCCGCCGCGCTCGGGCAGCAACCCCGCCCAAGTCTGCCCAAGCTCCTGGAGCGGCTCAGGACGGCCGAAGTGGACGCGAAGGGGCACGCGTTCGAGCGATTGAAGCCTGGAGACATCGGGACAAAGTACGGACGCAAGGTCGCCGAAGCGTTGCTCCTATTATTTCCCGACATCGGGGCGGCACATCCAGCCGCTTTCCCCATCATGGGTGTCGTATCACTCTGCCACCACGAAAGGATCCCGCTGTCTCTCGTATCAAGATGCCTGACCTCCAATGCGGACGCCGTCGAAGCGGCGGTCCATGCGCTCCACCGGGCATCTATCGTGCGTGTCCAAGACTCATTACGAGCAGATGGCTCGCCTCTACTCGACGCGCATCCTCTGACGCAGTCCGCAGTGCGAGGACAACTTGGCCCTGATGCAATGGCGACAATACAACAGGATTTGTTGCACGCGCTCCTCGCCGTCTATTCGAACACCAATGATTCGCATCGCTGGCACGAGATGGTCGAAGCGGTTCCGCATGCCGAGCACATGCTGGCACAGCTACCACCTTCTGAGCCCAAACGCATGAAGCTGTATGGCCAGCTCGCAAATATCTACGAACAAGTGGCTCGACTTGAGGAAGCCGAGCGTTGCTACCGAGAGATCCTCTCGACGCTCGAAGCAACCGACAGCAACGACACGCAGATGCACATTGTCATAAGCCACAATCTTGCTGGCGTGCTCGCAAAAACTAATCGACCTCAGCAGGCGTTCCAAATAGAAATGGGTGCAATGCAGAGGCTTGAATCGACGACGCCCGGAGACCATTTAGACAAGGTTGCGATTCTACAGGGACTGGCTGGAGCACTCGCCACCGGCGGGCACGACAACGAGGCACTCCTGGCTCTGCGCCAGGCGTTTGGCATGGCATCTCGATTGAGCCGCCTTGACAACCACCACACTTCTGAAGCCATAGCCGCCAAAGCACTTGCTTTAGATACCATCGGCAATGTCCACTTCGCGTCACATAGATTCGCCAAGGCGGTCAAGTTCCATCGTCGTGCCGTCCAAGTTTATGGCGAGCTCGATGTAGGGGATGGAATGCCGGTTGCAGTTTGCATGGGCAATCTGGCGTGCGCATTGGACGGCGATGACAAACACGATGAGGCGCAAGTGTGGCACGAGCGTTCGCTCGACATCTTTCGGCGTCGACATCAGAGCGACCATCCTGATGTCGCTATGGCCCTGCGGTGTCTCGCACGCAACTGCTATTGCCGTGGAAGACGAGAAGATGCGATCCTTCACATGGAGTCCGCGATCAAAGTTGCGAGGGGTTGCCTTCCACCAGATGATCCCAGAATCAAGGCCGACGAAGAGAGCCTTGCAGCGTTTCGAATGGGAAACGACAAAGCTTGATCTGAAGCTTGTCGAAGCCGCAGTCACTTCTTCTACCGCACGCTCGAACTGCCCAGCAAGAGCCCCCTCAAGGACGCCCACGCCGCCCTCGACGCCGCGGTGCAGCGTCTGCTCGATGCTGGGATGGTGGTCGT
>CAYGTM010000355.1:0-2954 GCA_964352795.1 uncultured Phycisphaera sp. | reverse complement strand
ACCCCGCCGGTTCCAACCATTGGCCGCGCCCCTCGGCACTTCCGAGCGCCCGCCCATCCCACGGCAGTACCAGGCCGCGTCGATTTTCACCGACGAGGCCTATCGGCACGTCCGGGTGCGGTCGCTGCTCGTGAAGGCGTTGGAGGGGCGGTTCTAACTGCCCTCGATCGGCCTCACTCGCCGAGATTTATTCTCCAAGGAGCGCGCTGATCTCGTCTTCGACGGGGTTGGACACCTTTCGCGTGGGCTTGGCCTTCTTGGACTCGTCGTCCTCGCCCACGGCATCGGCATCGTCGTCATCGTCATCGATGCCCGTGTCGGCGGCGTCGAGTTTGGCGATCTGGGCGTCCAGTTCGGCGTCGCTCTTGGCCTCGGCGGCCTCGTCCTTGGCCTTCTTGCGCTTGACAGCCTCGACCTTGTTCTTGTCGGGCGCGAGCACGATGCTGGCCTGGCGCATGACCCAGCGCGGGGCCATCTCGACCTTCGAGATGTCGCTCAGCTGCTCGACGATCTCGGCCAGGCGCTCGATGCCCAACTCCTTGTGGACCATCTCGCGCCCGCGGAATCGCTGGGTGATCTGCACCTTGTGGCCCTGCATCAGGAACCGCCGCGCCTGGTTCACGCGGATCTGCACGTCGTGCGGGTCGATCTTGGCCGACCGCCCGAGGCGGATTTCCTTGATTTCCTGCTGGCCGGTGGTCTTGTTGTCCTTGCGCTTGGACTGCTCGTACTTGTACTTGCCGTAGTCCATGATCTTGCAGACCGGCGGCCGCGTGTCGGGCACGATCTCCACAAGGTCAAGTCCGGCCTCCATGGCCATTTGCATCGCTTCGCGCGTGTCCACCACGCCAACCTGCTCGCCCTCGGCCCCGATCAGCCGGATGGGGCTAATGCGGATCATGTGATTGACCCGGGTGCGTTGCACGGGGCCGGCGTCGCGGTAAAACCTTCGTCCTCGGATGGGTGTTCTCCTTCAGGATGCCAGCGTCAAGCCGGCTGATTGCTCACGCCGGCACCAGCCGGCAACGTCTTTCCAAACCTGCCGACCCACCACCAAGGCAGGGTCGGCCAAACCAGTCCCAAGGGGGCGTCAACCCCCGAGGCTTTCTATCGACCTCGGGCCACACGACAAAGAATACCAGAGAATCGATCGTCGTGCAAGCCTATTTTGTGCGAATTTTCCACACAAAATGCGAACGCCGGGCCGCGCTCGCTTGTTCCCCGAGTGGGTACAAACGCCCATCGAACGAGATCGATCACGCGAGTTGGATCACGTTGAACACGAAACTGATCGCCAGCAGCACCCCCAGCGCGATCAGCAGCGGGGTCCGCAGATCCCCACCCTGCGACCCAGTTGTGGCGGGCTGCATCTCGGCGGGGGCGGCCACGCTGGCGGTCTCCAGGTGGCTCAGGGAGGCCAGGTCGGCCTCGTTCAGCCCCCGGTGGGCCAGGGGCGGGGCCTTGCGGGCCTTGACCGCCTCGAGATCGCTCATCAGGTCGGCCACGCTACGGTATCG
The DNA here is from genome assembly GCA_964352795.1 of uncultured Phycisphaera sp. Taxonomy (GTDB): domain Bacteria; phylum Planctomycetota; class Phycisphaerae; order Phycisphaerales; family UBA1924; genus JAHCJI01. The sequence continues at coordinate 1,437 of CAYGTM010000355.1, read as the reverse complement.
CTGCTCGCGGCGCTTGGCGAGCATCATCTCGATGACCTCGCTGATGCCGCCGCTCAGCCTGGGGTTGGCCTGGTCGGGCGGCACGGGGTCGGCCTTGAGGTGCTTGTGCATCACGCTGGTGGGGTTCTTGCCGTCGAAGGGCACCACCCCGGTCACCATGTGATAGAGCGTCGCGCCGAGCGAATAGATGTCGGCCTCGGGGCCCACGTCGGTCTCGCCGCGGATCTGCTCGGGGCTGATGTAGAACGGCGTGCCGAAGGCCTTGCCGGCCTCGGCCTCGGCGGCTTCCTTATCGCTCATGGCGCGGGCCAGGCCCATGTCGGCCAGTTTCACCACGCCCTCCTTGGTGATCATGATGTTCTTGGGCTTCACGTCGCGGTGGATGATGCCCCGCTCGTGCGCGTGCCCGAGCGCCAACGCCACCTGGCGGATGAGCTCGATGGCGTCGGATTCGGAAAACCGCTTGTTCTTCACGATATCGTCGTACACCGTGCGCCCGTCGACGAACTCCATCACGAAGTAGTGGTACTCGCCCGCCTTGCCCACGTCGTACGCCTGCACGATGTGCGGGTGGTTCAGCTGCGCGGCCGCACGGCCCTCGGCATAGAACCGCTCGATGAACTGAGGGTTCTGGCTGAACTTTCGGGGCAGCACCTTGATGGCCACATGCCGATCGAGGTTGAGCTGCCGGGCCTTGTACACCGTCGCCATCGCGCCGGCACCCAGCTTGCCCAGCAGCCGATAGCCGGGAATCTTCTGCCCGCTGCGTTCGGCATCAAGGATGGCCTTGAGCCGCGCAATCTGGCGTTTGGTCACGAACTCCTGGTCGACCAGTTCGAGGGCCAGCGAGCGTTGGCCCGATTCCTCGCCCACGGCCGCGCCGGCCTCGCGCATGCGGTCCTTGCACAGGTCCACCTCCTCGCGCGTGGCCAGGCCGTAATCGACGACCAGGCGCCCCAGGGCGGTGTCGACGTTCGAGCCGCCCTTGGCCACTTCGGCCATCACGGCGTCGGGATCATCGGGTGTGTTCACGTTGCTGAGCGGGGTGATGCCCGAGTGGTCCATCGCCTGCATGGCCGCCGTCCGGCTGCCCGAGAGCGCACCCGTGCCCGACGCCGAAGCATCGGAAGGGTTTCTCGCGGGTATCGGGCTGGTTTCGGCCATTGCGTGTGTCCCTGTGTCTCGAATCCGTCGCGGGCCATGCCCGCCCGCCCCCGCCTCCCATTCGCTGTTCCCATGAAAGGGGAGGGGAACATAGCGGCCCAGCCGCGCACGGACAAATCCCACGGAAGGCCGTGGGCTGCCCCGCGATGCCCTCCGTTTGGGTATCGACGCCCCGGGCCCGCCGGCCCAGCCGGCTTGGCACCACAAGCGAAGAGCCTGGTCCCACCGGCGGTCCGATTCGCACCCGCTGGCCAAAAGATCGCGCCAGGTTGG
>CAYGTM010000354.1:0-2968 GCA_964352795.1 uncultured Phycisphaera sp. | reverse complement strand
GACCAACCTCGGCCCCGGCCGATTGAAGTACTGGTTGCCATCGACGAGGGCGACCTTGCCGCTTTGCACGGCCGGGAGCGAGCGGAACCAGTCGGCGCCGGCGATCTCGCTCGTCGCGTGGCGGGTCTGCTCGAGGGTCAGGCCGCAGGGGGCGATGACCAGGGCCTCGGGTTTGGTGGCGGCGAAGATGTCGGGCCGGACGGCGATGGACTTGCCCGCGGTGCGTTCGCTGTGCATGGCGCCGGCGGCAGCGCCCGAGCCTTCCTTGGCGACGGTCTCATTGAGCGGGTGCCGCCCGCCGGCGCGCTCGATGAGTTGCACCGTCCAGTGGCCGGCGATGAAGATGGGGTCGGTCCATTCCATGAAACCCACCACCGGCGCGTACGCGAAGCTGGGCACGATGTCGGCCGCGGCGTAGAACCTCTCCCGTAAGTTCGCCACCGCGCGCATCGCATGGTCTTCGTGGCCGATCGCTCTGCCAATCGTCAGGCAATCGTCGTACACCTGCTCGAGGGTGTGCGGGTCGAGGCTGATGACCGTGGGCTGCTTGCCGGTCTTTTCACCCATCCGCTTCGCGGCGGCCTGCACTTCAGGGAGGGCGATCGAGCAGACTTCGCACAGGTTTTGCGTGAGGATGATGTCGGGCCCGAGGGCCTCGAGCATCCCCGTGTCCAACTCGTACAGCGAGGACGAATCAGACAGCGTTTCGCGGACCTGCCGGTCGATGTCGGCCGAAGCACCGATGACACCAGAGGCACCCGGGCCACCGGCAAAGGTGGTGCCGGCGGCGGTGAGTACGGGCAGGCCAGCCAGGCCATCGGGAAAATCGCACTCGTGGCTGCGGCCGACCAGGAGGGACCGGCCGCCCACCAGGCAGAGGATCTCGGTGGCCGAAGGCAGGAGGCTGACGATTCGCATGGGGCTCGTTTCGTGTATCGGCAGCGGCGAATGGGCCGATGGAGGCCCAGGGTGGAACTCGCTGGTCGGGAGATGGAAGGCGGGCGCCGGGAGCGGCCAAGACTGGCTTCCGCGGCGCGAGACTGATAGAACCCTAGCCCACAAGTCGGCTCTCGCCGGCGGGTTGGCGATCGACGGGCAGGAGAGCGACGATGCGGCAGCGGATGACGAGCGAGAGTGGCCCGATGTTCGGCCTTTTGAAGCACGGCCCTTCAAGGATTGCCCTGGTGGCCGGTTTGGGCCTGGGGCTGACCGCGAGCGCGGGCTTGGCCCAGAACCAGACCCAGCCAGACCAACCCCCACAGCCCGAAGGCCGGTCGCCCGCGTTGCTGCCCATGCCCGGTGAGGCCCAGGGCGAGCAGGCCCAGGGTGATCTGGCCCAGGGTGATCTGGCCCAACCCCAAGACACGCTGGAAGGCCCCCCCATCATCCTCGGGCCGTTCGCCGAGCCTATCGAACTGCGGATCCTGCTGGACATCGTGGTGCGTGAGCTGGGCATCCAACTCGCGGTCGATACCAGCCTGGTGGGCAACGTGATGATCACCCAGGAGCTGCGCATCCCGCGATCGCAGTTCCTCATCCTGGTCAACTCGTTCCTCGAGCAGAACGGCTTCACGATGGTGCCCGGCGCCATCGAAGGGTTCTACCAGGTCATCCCCAAGACCACCGTGCCCTCGACCGTGGGCGGCCAGCTCCCCACGACGCTGGTCATCCGCACGCCCAACACCAAGCCCAGCGTGCTGCAAGCGGCCATCACCAGCCAGGTCACCAGCGGCGGGCGCATCGCGGCCTTGGACGAGCTGGGCGTACTCATCGTGACGGCCTCGCCCGGACAGGCGATGGAGGTCAAGCGGCTGGTGGATCGCATCCTGGCCGAGCGCGACCAGCAGCGCTACATCCCCTTCGACCTCACGCACATCTCGGCGGTGGCGGCGCGGGATCAGATCTTGCGGCTCGCCGGCGTGCTCGACGACGGCGGGCCGAGCGTGCCCGACCCGCGCCTGCGGGGTCAAGCGCAGGGCAACGAGGGCGGCGGCGCGACGCTCGCCAACGCCTTGAGCAACCTCGGCCAGCGGCTCATCGTTGCGCCTTCGGGCAACCGGCTGCTCTTCCGCGGCACCGGCGAGGAAGCCGATCGCGTGGCCGAACTCATCAGCATGGTGGACGTGGCCGACAACCTGCTGCCCAAGCGGTACACGACCGGCTCGTCGACGGCCAACGTGGCGGCCCTGGCCGAGCAGCGCGGGCTGGGCACGATCATCCAGTTCTCCAGTGCCGACCAGCAGGGCGGCCCGGGCTCGGCCCCGGCGCAGCGGGGCTTCCAGCAAGGCGGCTTGCAGAACCCCTTCGGCCAGCCGCGGCAGCCCATCCAGGGCGGCTCGGCCATCGTGGTGGACGAGGTTCGTCAGAGCATCGTGTTCTATGGCACGCCCCAGCAACACGAGGGCTTCGCCGCCCTGGTGAACGAGTATGACCCGGGCGACGAGCAGGTGGTCATCCGCAACTATGCCCTCGAGTGGGCCGCAGCCGAGGACGTGGCCAACCTGCTCACCGAGTTGATCGACGGCGCTCGGGGGGCAGCGACCGGCGACCTGCTGCCCGGCTCGGGCCAGACCGGCGGCCAGGCGACGGCGCGGCAGCCACGCACCCCCGACCAGCAGCCGACGCCCGACGGCTCGTTCGGCGACATCCAGAGCGATGAAGCGTTCGTCACCTTCGACGAGTCCACCAACCAGGTGCTGGTGCGGGCGCCGATGAACATGCAGCCCGAGTTCCGCCGGCTGATCCAGACCATCGACAAGCGGCGGCCGCAGGTGTTCATCGAGGCCAAGATTCTGGCCGTGACGTGGACCGACGACATGCGGCTGGCCTTCGAGAGCCAGATCATCAACGCGGGCGGCCGCGAGGGGCTGTTCCAGACCAACTTCGGGCTGACCGAATCTTCGGGCGACGCCACCGACCCCAACATCGTGGACGACGGCCTCCTGGGCTTCACCTCCGCGGTCATCCG
>CAYGTM010000353.1:0-2990 GCA_964352795.1 uncultured Phycisphaera sp. | reverse complement strand
ACCATCCCTCCTCCAGCGGGCCCGCCCCCTCCCGGCCCGCTGGCCCGGCACTGGATCCATGACCCCAGAGTCACGTTCCTCAACCACGGGTCGTTCGGCGGGTGCCCGCAGGCGGTCCTCGAGACCCAGGCCGCCTGGCGAGCGCGGCTCGAGGGCGAACCCGTGCGCTTCTTCGCCGAGGATTTGTTCGGGCTGTTCGATTGGGCCCGGGCCGACGTGGCGCGGTTCATCGGGTGCGACCAGGGCGGGCTGGTCTTCGTGCCCAACGCGACCACGGGCGTGGCGACGGCCATCCAGAGCCTCATCGCCAGCGGGCAGGCCGGTGCGGGCGACGAGGTGCTGCTGACCGACCACGAGTATCCCGCGTGCGTGAACAACCTGAAGCACATGGCCAGGGCGGCGGGGCTCGGGGTCGTGACGGCCCACCTGCCGTTCCCGAATCCGACGCATCAGGGCGTCATCGACGCGGTGCTTGGCGCGGTCACACCTCGCACGAAGATCGCGCTGTTCAGCCACATCACCAGCGCCAGCGCGATGGTGTTGCCGGCCGAGGAGTTGGTCCGGGCGCTCGAGGGGCGCGGCGTGCGGGTGGTGCTCGACGGGGCCCACGGGCCGGGGCATATCGATCTGGATGTCGGCCGCCTCGCGCCCAGTTATTACACGGCCAATCTGCACAAGTGGGTATGCTCGCCCAAGGGGTCGGCGGTGCTGTGGGTGCATCCCGAGCAGCGTGAGCGGTGCCGGCCCCTGGTGCTCTCGAACATGGCCGACGCGCCCATGCCGGGCCGCCCGCACCTGCACACCGAGTTCGATTACATCGGCACCAACGACCCAACGGCAGTGCTGGCCGTGCCGGCCTCGCTGCGAATCATGGCGGCCATCTCGCGGGGCGAGCCGCCCAAGCGGTTCGCGGCCGGGGCGTTCGAGACGAGCAGCGATGGGTCGGCACTCGACAACGCTTGGGGCACCATCCGCTCGCGGAACCGGGCGATGGCGATCGAAGCGCAGCGGTTGCTCAGCCGCGAACTGGGGACGAGCGCCCCGGTGCCCGAGGGCATGACGGCGTGCATCGCCATGGTCTCGCTTCCCGAACTCGAGCCTGGAACCTGGGAGCGGTTGTCCAAGAGGCCCACCAAGCACGTCGACGCGCTTCAGGATGCGCTGATCGCCAACTGGGGCATCCAGGTTCCGATCACCCGCCCGCCGACGGCCGGCCGGCGGGGGCCGCCATTGAGGTGCGTGCGGGTGTCGGCCCAGTTGTATAACAGCCCGGAACAGTACGGGTATCTGGCCCGGGCGTTGAGAGCCGAACTGGCCTTGGAGGGCGGCGAGCGGGAACGCCCGTATACTGAGGCCGCAGCCCTATGACGACCCCTCCCACAACCCCTGCGATCACCTGCGCGGTGCCTCCCAAACTCGCCGATCTGGTGGGGTATCTGTCGGCGCTTGAGGACCGGGCCGACCTGGCCGAGGTCGAACGCCGATTGCTCGCTTTGGACATCACCCGCCATGACATCTCGCCGGCCTGCGTGTTCGGCACGCGGGGCTACCGGCGCAACACCATCGCGCGAGGCCGGTGGTTCGAGTTGCTGGCCTTGTGCTGGCGCAGCGGAGATTGCACGCCCATCCACGACCACGAGGGTTCGAGCTGCGCCTTCAAGGTGATCGAGGGCCGGGGCACCGAGATTCGCTACGAGCAAACGGCGTCGGGGCTGGTGTGCCCCGTCGGGCGGCAGATGCTCGACGCCGGCACGGTGTGCGCTCGTGAAGACGAAGACATCCACCAGGTGGCCAACATGCAGGCCAGGGACATCGACCTCATCACGCTGCACATCTATTCGCCGCCCATCAAGCAGATGGGCACCTACGACTTCGCCGCCGGCGAACGCGGCGAGGCGACCTGAGAAGCCCGACGTAGCGAAACGATCTATGACAGCCCCACCGCCGCGTGCAACTCACGCAGCAGGCCCGCCGCCCGCTCGTGGGGCACGCTGTGGAGCACCAGGGCGTCGTCTTCTTCGTTCACGCCCGGGCCCAGCACGCCCCGGGCGCAATCACGAACGGCCTCGGGCAACGCTTTGCCCACGAGGGCGACGGCAGAGCCCTTGTCGTGGCGACTGGTCGCGCACGCCACCGGGCCCTGGGGCCAGGCGTCGCCCACGACCAGCGTGCCCTGGCCAGCGAGGGCGGCATGACGCACGCGCACCGGCACGCGCCCTTGCTGGGCCATCTCGGCGGCATCAATGGACAGCACCTTGGCCCCGTGGCGCGAAAGAGCAGTCATCGTGGGCCAGCCGAGTTCGGGCAGGCAGCGGGCATGGGGCACCAGGGCGGGGTCGGCGGTCATCACGCCCGCGGCATCGGTATAGATCTCGCAGAGCCGTGCGCCCAGGGCGGCGGCCAGGGCCACGGCGGTGGTGTCCGAGCCGCCCCGGCCGATGGTTGCGCGATCGCCACACGTCAACTCACCCTGGAAGCCCGCCACCACGGCGATAGCCCCGGAATCCAGCACGGTATGGATGCGCTCGGTGGTGATGTGCCCGATGCGGCCGCGCCCATGCGGGCCGTCGGCCGAGATGCCCGCCTGCCTGGCGTCGAGGCCGACGGCCCTGCCGCCCAGCGCGTCGATGGCGATGGCGGTGAGGGCCACCGAGACCTGCTCGCCGGCGGCCAAGAGCTGGTCGAGCTCGCGTGCGGGCGGGTTGGGGTCGATCTCCATCGCCGTGCGCAACAAGGCGTCGGTCGTGCGACCCATGGCCGACACGACGACGACGACTCTGTCGCCACCCCAGGCCGCGTCAACGGCCCGCTGGGCGCACAGGCGGATGCGGGCGGCGTCGGCCACCGACGTGCCGCCGAACTTCTGCACGATGAGGCGGGATTCGGGCACGGTCAGATTCTTGCCAATCGGTTCATCGAGCCGCAGCCGCCTCGGCGGTGGCCGACCAGCCCAGGGCCTCGAGCGCGCCGCACCAACGGTTCCGGCAGGC
>CAYGTM010000352.1:0-3024 GCA_964352795.1 uncultured Phycisphaera sp. | reverse complement strand
CGAACTGATCGACGACAAGCAGCGCCTGGCCGTGCGCACCATGGACCTGCGCATGGCGGGCAAGACCGGCGGGCTCGACGAGGAGAGCGCCGAGCGTTTGACCAAACGCACCGATGCGCAGAAGGTCGTCGCCGAATCGCGTGCCAAGAAGGCCGAGCAGCAGGATGAGTTCGCCGCGAGCAAGTCTGGAAGTGGGAACGACGGCGGTACCGCCACCGCCGTCCGCAGCGCCGTGGCCACAGATATCGACGTGCCCGAGCCCCCCTTCTGGGGCTCGCGTGTCGTCGAGGGGCTCGAACTCGACGAAATCTACCCCTTCATCAACACCATCGCTCTCTTCCGAGGCCAATGGCAGTTCAAGAAGGGCTCGATGAGCCCCGAGCAATACCAGCAGTTCCTCGAAGACAAGGTCCACCCCGTGTTCGAGCGCCTCAAAACCGAACTGCGCGACAGCGAGGTGCTGCTCCCGAAGGTTGTCTACGGCTATTGGCCCGTGCAGAGTGATGGCGACGACCTGATCGTCTTCGATCCCAAAGATCACGACAACGAGATCGAACGCTTCCGCTTCCCCCGGCAAAAGTCCAGCAAGAAGTACTGCATCGCCGACTTCTTCAAGAGCGTCGAGAGCGGCCAGAAGGACGTGCTGGGCCTCACCTGCGTCACGATGGGCCAGGACATCAGCAAGCTCACCAAGAAGCTCTTCGACAACAACGACTTCACCGAATACCTCTACACCCACGGCATGGGCGTCGAGAGCGCCGAGGCGCTCGCCGAACTCTGGCACAAACGCATCCGCGCCGAACTCGGCATCGGCGGCGGCGATTCGCCCAAAATCCCCGAACTCTTCCGCCAGAACTATCGCGGTAGCCGCTACAGCCCGGGCTACCCGGCGTGCCCCGACATGAGCGACCAGGAAATCATCTGGCGCTTGCTCCAGCCGCAGCGCATCGGCTGCCAACTCACCGAAAACTGGCAGATCGACCCCGAGCAGAGCACCAGCGCCTTCGTGGTGCATCATCCCGAAGCCAAGTACTTCAACGTGTGAGAGCGACGGGCCGGGCATATCTTCGGACATGACCGCGAGCAACCGCCCCTACCCACCACCCAGCACGCCCTGGATAATGGCCATGCGATGGTCGCGGCTGCTCTTCATGCATTGGCCGGTCCCAGTCGGAGCGCTCAGGCCGCACGTGCCGACCATGCTCGACATCGACACATTCGACGGCCACGCCTGGCTGGGCGTCGTCCCCTTCACCATGACCGGCGTGCGCGCCCGGGGCACGCCCGCGCTGCCCGGCCCTGGGGCGTTCCACGAACTCAACGTCAGAACCTACACGACCTATCAAGACATGCCCGGCGTGTGGTTCTTCAGCCTCGACGCCGCGAGCCGACCAGCCGTCGAAGTCGCTCGGCTTGGCTTCCACCTGGCGTACTTCAACGCGCATATGTCGCTGGTCGAGCGCGACGGCCGGGTCGAATACGCGAGCGAGCGCACCGACCGCCGGGGACGGCCCGCCTCGCTCCGCTGTTCGTACTGGAGCGAAGCCTCGCCCGCACGCGCCGCGCCAGGCTCGCTCGATTCGTTCCTCACCGACCGCTACCGCCTGTTTGCCAGCGATCTTCCGCCACGCGAATCCAGACACCTCTGGGTGGGCGAGATCGATCACGATCCCTGGCAGCTCGCGCCGGCTCGCTGCGAGATCGAACACAACAGGATGGCCGAACCGATCGGCGTCGACACACCGATAGACAATGCCTTCCTGCACCTCGCCGCGCCGGTGTCAGTTCGAGCCTGGCGACCGCGAAGGCTGCTCTAACTTCGAGGATTCGGGCAGCACCGTGGCCGCCGGTCGCCCGCGCGACAGGTCGAACCCGGCGCGGAACCTCCGGTTCGTGCCCTCTCGCCGCAACGCATACTGCATCACCGCGTCCTGATGCAACTCGATGGTCCACACCGTGTCCTTGGCACCCTCATCCAGAGTGGCGGTAAACTCGTTTGCGTAAAAATCCTGAGCAACTACCGTGCCCGTGCCCCGTGTCACGCCGCCATAGCCGGTGGGGAGGCTGGTGCCATCCGCCCCCGGCTCGTGCAGGTGCGTGAGCTTCAGTTGCCCGTCCTCACGCGTCACAACCAGCGTGGCCCAACGTTGACCGCCCACAAGCAGTGGCATGGTGATCGACTCGTCGCCACATTCAGCCACGTGCAGCGAGAGCGGCCGATCGCGGAACGTCGGGCTATCGGTGGAGTCTTGGAACACCCGCCCGGGATAGGCCTTGCCGCATAGGTTGCTCAGATTCGACCAGAACGCGTCCTGCGGCATGACCTCAGGTTTGCTGGCGCACCCGCCCGCCACGGCCATCCAAAATCCAAACAGCAATCCAATAGTCAGTTGCCAGGGGGTCCCCGTACTAAATCGTTGATGTGCAATCTCAAGCATATTGTATAATAGAAGCTGTTAAGGTCACCAGGCGCAGGTCCTACATTGCAACCAACGCCGCAACTACCACGAGTTCCGTGGCATGAGGCGCTCAGATGCGAACACCCCCTCACAAAGCAAATGCCTTTACGCTCATCGAGTTGCTGGTGGTCGTGGCGATCATTACGCTGCTCGTTGGTATTTTATTGCCCGCCCTTGGCGAGGCGCGGAAGGCCGCACGCCTGGCCGCCTGCATGAACAACATGAAGCAACTGGGGTTTGCCACCGGTACGTACGCAGCGGATTTTCAGGACCTCCAGTGGGGCTTCACCTGGGCCGACGACGACGATGCCCGCCAGAGCTCCTATGACGATCTCAAGGCTGCCGGCATCTCAAGCCAAGCCGTGCAGAATCAGGCCGTGGACATCCTCCGCCGCCGAGCGAATCGCGAAGACATCATCCGAGAGTTCTCGTGGTTTCCCCATGTTTACTACAGCCACCTGGTGGTCAACGACTACTTGGGCCAGAAGTTGCCTGAGACCTCAGTGGTGTCCCCCGCCGAGCGAGCCCGACGCAACTGCGAGAAACCTCGCACCCAGGTGATCGC
>CAYGTM010000351.1:0-3035 GCA_964352795.1 uncultured Phycisphaera sp. | reverse complement strand
CTTGACCACCATGCCCGGCAGGAAGGGCACCAGCCCGCCCTCGATAGCCCGCCCGGGGGAGAAGCCCCGCACCACCGCCAACCACGGCACGCCGATGGCGAACACCACCGCGTGGGCCGCCAGCACGCCCAGCACGATGGCCAGCCAGCCGCGCGGCAGGCCATCCTTGTCCTTGACGATCAGCCCCACCACCGGCTGGCAGGCCACGAAGCCCACGATATACCCGCCCGTCTGCCCCAGGATCACCGCGAGCCCGACCTCGCCCTGGGCGAACAACGGCACGCCCACCACGCCCGCAGCGATGTACAGCACCATGCTCAAGGCCCCTGCCCGGGGCCCCAGGCACAAGGCCGCCAGCACCACGAACAGCGTCTGGAGCGTCATCGGCACGCCATCTGGCGGCAGCGGCACGCTCACATGGGCACCCAGCGCCGTCAGCAACGCAAAAAGCGGCACGCCCACGGCCCAGAGCAAACTCCGGGTCATGGGCGTGTCGGTGGCCTTCGAGAGGTCTGGGGTCGAGGTCATGGCCGCATTCTTGGCGGCCCAACCAATCGAAGGGATGCGTCCTCAGAGGTGCTTGCGGATGGCCTCGGTCACGCTCTTGTCCGCGCTGGCGCCGCTGAAGACATGAAGCTCCTCGCCCGTCTCGGTGTCGAAGAGCACCATCAGCCCGTTTTGCCGGCTGTATTTGGCCCACGCCTCGGGCATGCCCAGGGCGGCCATGTGGAAGGCCGACTGGCGCGAGGTCTTCTTGTCCGTGCGATCAAGACGGACGAAGAGGATGTCGTCGGCCACCATGTCCTGCGTGGCGGCCGCCCAGGGGGTCTCCAGCGCCTTGCACTTTGGGCACCAGTCGGCGTGGAACTTCACGAGCATCAGCTTGGGCTTGCGGGCTTCGACCATGATCTCCTGGCTCTGGCCCGTCTGATTGGACTGGGCCAACGCCATCGAACCCACCGTCGCGGCACCGGCGATGGCAACAAGGGCGGCGGTCGTGACGGCAAAGCGGCGACGAATCGGCATGGTCATGCTCCTCTTCAGGCCCGTCTTGGGCGCTGGAACGCTCGGTGCCCACCACCAACCATCGCACTCGCGAGGCCGATTGGACACCCGATAGCCACGCCAACACCGCCCGAGGCTGCACCATTCCCCAGGTGGCACATGGGATTCCCTTGATGCCTTGGGATTGGCCTCCGGAACGTGCCGAGCCTAATGATTACCCCTCACCTGGGAGAGGTGGCAGAGCGGTTGAACGCGCCGGATTCGAAATCCGGTTGGGCCTTCGGGTCCACGGGGGTTCGAATCCCCCCCTCTCCGCTTTCCGGGTATCCCCGGATTTCTTGCTCGTGAGCGTGCGTGCGCATGGCACGGGAACTGCGCGATCGCCTGGCTTGACTCCCCCTGCTCGCTCGACTGGTTGGTGAAGGGTTGGGTGAGCCTCTACAACTCGGGCGCGAAGCCGCGCCGCATGGTGTTCTCGCAACTGGCGCGTGGCTCGACGAACTGGAGGAGGTAGTCGGCCCCACCGGCCTTGCTGCCCACGCCCGACATGCCGAAGCCGCCGAAGGGCTGTCGGGCGACCAGCGCGCCGGTGATGCCTCGGTTGATGTAGAGGTTGCCCACGCGGAAGTCTCGCTTGGCTTTTTCGATGTGCGTGGGCTTGCGCGTGAAGACGCCGCCGGTGAGCTTGTAGGGGTGGTTGTTGGCGATGCTCAGGGCCTCGTCGTAGGTCTTCGCGTGCATGATGGCCAGCACGGGGCCGAAGACCTCCTGCCTGGCAAGGCTCTTGTCGGGCGTGACGCCACTGAAGATGTGGGGGGCGACGTAGGGCTTGCCGACCTTCTCGGCCAGACCTTCGGGGATGGTCATGGCCAGTTCGAGCGTGCAGCCTTCGCGCTTTGCGGTCTCGATGTGGCGACGGATGTTGGTGGCCGCTTCGTCGTCGATGACCGGGCCCACGTCGGTGCCCGGCTTGGTCGGGTCGCCGATGACCAGCGAGGCGGTGGAGGCGACGAGGCGGCGGATAAAGGTCTGGGTGTGCTCGCCTTGCGGGCCTTGGGGATCGACGATGATGCAGCGGCTGGCCGCGCTGCACTTCTGCCCCTGGAAGCCGAAGGTGCTCAGGCGCACGCCGAGGACCGATTCGTCCAGGTCGGCACTGCTATCGACGATGATGGCGTTCTTGCCGCCCATCTCGCAGACGACCTTCTTGACGTGCTGCTGCTCTTCTGGCGTGACGCCGGCGGCCCTGATGATGTCCAAGCCCACGGCCTTGCTGCCGGTAAAGCACAGGATCGCCACGCGCGGGTCGCGGACGAGGGCGGCGCCGGTGGTCTCGCCCGGGGCGGGGCAGAAGTGCAGGGCCCCCTTGTGCTCGCCGCCGAACTCGGCTTCGAGGGCGTCAGCCAGGATCTCGAAGCAGACCTTGGCTATTGCGGGCGTTTGCTCGGCGGGCTTGAGGATCACGGTGTTGCCCGTGACCAGCGCGGCGGTGGTCATGCCGCAGGCGATGGCCAGCGGGAAGTTCCACGGGCTGATGACCACGGCGACGCCGCGGGGCTGGTACCAGGTTTCGTCCAACTCGCCGATGAAGCGGCCCAGGCGGTGGCGGTCGAAGAGGCTCGCGCTCTGGCGGGCGTAGTACTCGCAGAAGTCGATGGCCTCGGCCACGTCGGCGTCGGCGTTGCGCCAGTCCTTGCCGTTCTCCTTGATGATGATGCCGGAGAGCTCGTCGCGGCGCTCGCGCATGGCTTGGGCGGCTCGGATAAGCACGGCGGCCCGCTTGCGTGGGTCGGCGTCGCGCCAGGCGGGGAAGGCGCGCTCGGCCTGCTCGACCATGGCGCTGGCCTGCTGCGGCGTCTGGTCGTTGGCGACGCTCGGCACGCTCGCGCTCTGCACGGCCTTGGCGAAGCGATCGCGCACGTCCTTCCTCGAGAAATCACGGAGCGGCTCGGTGGTGAAGGCCCGGCCGTCGCCAATCAGCGGGTGGGCGTCGCTCAGGTGGTGGCGCTCGGCGGCCATCTTGTACAGGT
>CAYGTM010000350.1:0-3037 GCA_964352795.1 uncultured Phycisphaera sp. | reverse complement strand
GACGCCGACGCGGATGCCCTCGTGTTGTGGAAGGGCGATACCAATGGCGATGGCCAGCCCAGCCTCAGCGAACTCGTGCGCATCGATCTGCCCACCGATGGACCGGGCGTGATGGCCTACGAAACGACCGCCGCGCTCGACCCGGCCGACGATGTGTCATGGCCTCTCAGCTCGGGCTTCCTGGCGATCACGCAATCGCTGGCCGACGGTCCGACAATGCCCGGCCGCCTGCTCGCGCCGGGTGTTGTGATCTTCAGCATTGATGCCATGCCAGCCGATCCGACGCTCGCCACCCTTGTGCCGTGCTCGCTGATGTACGAGTGGAAATCGGGGATGATCGAGACGCGCGTCGATGCGTCCCCGCGTTCTCGCGCGTCACTGGCCCCCTGATTCGTGGGGGCCAGATCCGCCCGAACAGCGGGATGATGGAGCCGTCCCACGAATCTGACGAACCAACCCACGAGCACGCCATGCACACGACACGCACCAATCCGATCCGAAGCCGACGCGCGTACGCCATGGTCCTGGTCCTCGTCGCGATGGCGGCGGCCATCATGGCGACGGCGTCGTACCTCACGCGCTCCACCGGCGCGTCGGCCCGCGCCTCGACCATGACCGACCACGCCCGCGCCCGCCTTGAAGCAGAAAGCACGCTCGAGGGCTTCCTCGGACACACGCGAACCGATCCGGGATTCTTCGACGGCTCGGTGTCGTCGGTGAACTTGCAGCGCGAGCCCGGTTCGGGCACGCTGGCCACGCTGGCCGCCACGCCAACCATCGAAGATCCCACCATCGCCGTGGCGATCGAAGACCCGAGCTTCGAGTCGCAAACCGGCATGTTACCAAGGCCGCTGCTCGCGCCGCCCATGAGCGGCACGCTCGGCCCGTGGGAAGTCTCGCGCACCGGTGGGCTGACCAACTTCCTGGGCATCGTGCTCGGGGCCACGGTTCCCGCCATCGGCGTCGATGCCTCGCCTCGCGCTACCCACGGCAAACACAGCATGCGCATCACGTGCGTCCTGACCCGCGCCGGGGGGGGCCGTGTTCGCCAGACGCGCGACGAATCGCTCGTGCCCATGAGCCGTTATGTTCTGACATTCGACTCGGGCAACGCCGCCGTGCTCGATCTACTTGCTTCCTTCGGTTGTCGTGTGTGGGCGGGCGGCACGCTCGTGGCCGAAGCCGATAGCGCCGACCTGCTCACGCTGCTCGACCTGGGCCTCGGGTTCAAGCGGTACGGCCTGGCCTTCGAGGTGCATGACGCCCCGCCCGCGGGCAACATCGCCATCGAGTTCTACGCGGCGTCGCTCGTAGGCGTGCTCACCTCGGTGGCCTTCGACAACATCGACTTCAAGCGCGGTCCATTGCCGCGCGTGGTTCTCAATGTCCATGCCGAAGCCGGCACGGGCAGCCATGCCATCGAGGCCACCATCGAGCGGCGCCCCGTGGGCGGCGAAACCGAGTTTGTCATCGTCGGCTGGCGTGAGGTCGGCAACTGAGTCCCCATCCACCACGAGGCACCCATGCGACCCGACGCCATCGACTGGACCAGCACGAACCGGCACCCAAGCCTGCCCTTCCCGCCGAGGCTGAGCCTCTCACGCACGGTCCTGCGGTGGACGCTTGCGATGCTCGCGCTCCAATGCATGGCGACGGCGACCGCGTTCGTTGCCCTGACGCATATCGCGGTCGGGCCGATCACTTCATTGGCCAGCATCCTCGACGCTCGAGGCGTGGGCGCATCCCCGTTCCAGTTGGCAGGCATCCTTTCCGCGCTCGTTGGCGTGCTGGTCCCCTTCGTTGTGCTGCTTCCACTGTTTGCTGTTCGACTCTCGCGATGGACCGTGGTGCTCGTGGGTTTGCACAAGCAACTGCGCCGCCTGGCGCAGGGTGCCGAGCCGAGCCCCGTGCCCGTGCAGGGTGCCGACGAACTGGCGTATCTCGCCCTGGCGTTCAACCACATGGCCGGCTGTCTCATTGAGCACCGCCGCCAGCTCACGCGAGTCAACGAGGACCTCGAGCGCCGCGTCGAGCTGCGAACCGGCGAACTCGCCACCGCTGCCGCGAGGCTCGAAGAGTTGGCGACGAGCGACGTGCTGACGAGCCTGTCCAACCGCTACGCCATGATGACCGCGCTCGAGAGCATGTTTGTCGCCGCGCGCAGCGCCAATCTCGACCTCGTGTGCCTGGCCATCGATCTCGACGGTTTCAAGGGCGTCAACGACACCCTGGGACACGCCGCGGGCGACGAACTGCTCAAGATCGCCGGCGACCTCTTCAAGGGTGTCTGCCGCGAAGGCGACGTGGCCGCGCGGCAGGGTGGCGATGAGTTTATCCTGCTCTTGCCCATGCGCCAACCGCGCGACGCCCAGCACATCGCCCACCGCCTGCTCGACGGCTTCGCCCAATCATCTCGACGCTGGCTCGCCGGGCGCATCGTGCCGCACCCTCCATCGCTGAGCATCGGCATCGCCACGCTCGAACACTGCGGCGCGCTCACACCCGATGGCTTGCTGCACGCCGCCGATGAAGCCCTGTACGCCGCCAAACGCGCGGGTAAGGGTCGCTTCGAGTTCTGGCGGAGGCCGACGGATCGATCGGCCGACGCCGAAGCGGCGTGATCAGGAAGGCGAACCGATCGGCCCGAGTTCGATGGCGTTCTTGCCGTGGTGCTTGCTTTCGAGGGCACGCTGGTCGGCCGCGCGCACGAGCGAAGTGCCGTCAAGCCCGTCCCAGGGGAAGGTCGCCAGCCCGCCAGAAATGGTGAGCCGGCCCGGCGCGTCCTCGCCCAGCTTGGGGAAGCGTTTGGCGGCCACCTGCTCCTGGAAGCGGCGTGCGACGCCCACCACCGAAGTCGGGTGCCGGCTCGCGGGCTCGCGCGGGCCGGACGGATCGTCGAAGATCACCGCAAACTCGTCTCCGCCGATGCGGCAGACCCGGTCGGTCGGGCGGATGACGCTCTGGAGCAGTTGCACGACGTGGCACAAAATCTCGTCGCCCGCGTCGTGCCCGTGCTCGTCGTTATACCGCTTGAAGT
>CAYGTM010000349.1:0-3038 GCA_964352795.1 uncultured Phycisphaera sp. | reverse complement strand
ACCGAGAGACGGTCATCGGTGACCGAGCCTCGCGCTCCTGTGACCGAGAGCCGGTCAGCGTTGACCGAGAGCCGCGCTCCTGTGACCGAAGCCCGGGTTGCGGTGATCGGAGGCTGGTCACTGCGGCGCGGCGGGTGGGTGGCCGGGCCAGGAGGCACCGGCTGGCGGCGGTGGCCGGGCGCGGCCGTTGAGCGTCGGGGAGCCCGGGCGTCGGAGCGATCCCGCGGTTATCGGCGACGAGGGCGCAGCCCAGCGAGCAGCGCTGGCGCCAGCAGGACCGCCGGGGCAGCGGGGGCGGGCACCACGACCACGGTGGCCATGGCCTCCTCGAGGTCGGCCAGGGCCGAGCGTGAGGAGGGCAAGTCGCGGCTGATGTAGACGTCGAAGTGGCTGGTGTCGGTTGTCAGATCGATGGTCCTGGGCGTGAAGTCGAAGACCTCGATCTCGGCCCGCCAGAAGGCGATGGGGTTGGTCGGGTCGGCGAGGATGTCGCTGGGGAACTGGATCTGGCCGGCGATGATGCCCTCGACGATGTGGCCTCCGCCCGTTCGGACTCCGGGCGTGGTGCCCGGGCCGTTGAGCGGCGGCATGAGTTCCAGCGCGAACCAGTTGCCCTCGCTGGCGGCGACGCTGGTGGCCACGACCCCGAGGGCGTGGTCCGAGGCGTCAAAGCCCGCCCACAGCGTGACCACCGCGCTGGGCTGGTCGGGGCTAATCTCGTTGCTGATCTCGAAGAACAGCCGCTCGCCGTCGGCCAGCGCGGGCCCGGCGGCGCCCGCGAGGACGAGCGCGGCGGCGGTGGTTGCGGTCGTGCGATGCACCATGATCGAACCCTCCCAACTCGTGGATTAGCAGCCCAAACCGAAGACATCCTGGAACCGCAGGAAGTCGAAGATCGTCAGCACCCCATCGCCGTCCAGGTCGGCGCGCGGGTCGCCCGCGTCGAACCAGTTCTGGAACCGCAGGAAGTCCAGGACGGTGGCCCGGCCGTCGCCGTCCAGGTCGGCGGCGCAGCCGGGCAGCGCGCCGTCCTGGCCGATGGCCAGCCAGGTGCGAACGCCATTGCCCAGCAGGGCGTCGAGATGCCCGTCGCCGGTGGCGTCGACCAGGTCGCACGAGTAGGCCCACCACGCGAAACCGGCCCCGGTCTCGAAGACCGCGCCATCACGCTGGAGCCAGATGGACGTGCCCCGTTGCCGCTGATGGAGCGCGAAGTCTTCACGACCGTCGCCGTCCACGTCGAGCACCTGGACACCTTCGATTCGCTCGGCCGATTCCAACAGGAGCGTGCGCGTGGGGGCGCTGGCGTCGAGATGACGCATGAGCACCATCGCCGTCGCCCCGCCCTGGATGAGCACGGCCTCGCCCACATCGCCGACATCGATGGTCCATACGCTGGTTCCATCACGCAACCCCGTGTCGATGGTGCGCCGGGCGCCGAACGCGCCGCCGCCCAGCCCCGGCCAGAGGAAGATCGACTCCGTGCCGCCGCCGACCAGAATGTCCGCCCGGCCATCGCCGGTCACGTCTCCGATGGCGATGTTCTGGAGAAAGTTCGGAAAATCGAGCGTTTCGCCCGGCGTGAGGTTGCCCAGCCCGTCGTTGAAGACCGGCGCGGCGGTGTTGGGGCCACCCGCGGCCAGGTCAAGGTCGCCGTCGCCATCGAGATCGCCCACGGCCACGGCCCGCCCGAGGCCCACGACGCTCGGGCGCGGCACGAAACCGCCCATCCCGTCTGCGCGCAGCACCCGCAGCGCGCTGCCCAGGACCAGCACATCGTCGAGGGGGCCCGGTCGCAATCGTGCGGCGAAAAGGCCCTGGGACACGATGGGCAGCGCCGCCGCAGGCTCGGCGAACGCGCCGCCGCCAAGACCAACAAGCAGCCGCGAGCCGCGATCGTCGGTGATCAGCACGTCGGGAATCTCGTCGTCGGTGAACTGTCCGGCCACCAGGGCGTCGGTTCGCTCCCGGGCGATCGTGATGGGCGTCCACAGCCCGCCGGGGCCTGCGGGCCCGCCCTGGGCCGCCACGGCCACGGACACGCGGCCGCGCTCGACGAACACGAGATCCTGGCCCCGGCCCGTGGAGCCGCCATCGGTCAGGCGGCCGGTGAACACGCCGCCAGAACGGGCCGTAAAGCCGCCGCCAAGCAGGACCGCTTCGCCGGTGGCCGCCAGCCCGCCGGGCACGCCGGCGAACACTTCGGCGCCCAACGCCAAACCGAGTACCAGGTCGGCGTGCCCGTTGCCGTCCAGGTCCTTGAGGAGCACATGGTGGACGCTGCCGCCCAGGCTGGCCGTGATCGGATCGCTCGAAACGAATACGCCACCTTCGTTTTGGTACAGCCTGGCGCCACCGGCCCCGGCGACCACCAACTCGGGCAGGCCATCGTCGTCGAGATCGGCCACGCTGATTGACGCCGGCCGGTCGACCGTTGCGGCAACGACCACCGGAGCGAACGCGCCGCCCTCATTGATCGCCAGCGAGATGGTGCCCGAGAGTTCGTCGGCGGTCACCACGTCCAGGTCGCCGTCGCCATCGATGTCCACCACTTCCATCTCAACCGGCCGGGTGCCGACGTTGATCCGCACCACCGGTGCGAAGCCGCCGCCGGGCAGGCCCGCGTGCAGGCCCACGAAGTAGTGGTCGTAGTTGCACACCAGCAGGTCCAGGACGCCGTCGCCGGTGGCATCGGCCAGCGCGAAGTCCACCGGCGTGCGACCGGTGGTGATCGTCCGGGCCAGCTCGAAGCGTCCGCCGCCGAGCCCCGCGTAGATCGACAGCGTGCTGGCGGCCCCATCGGTGACCAGGGCTTCCAGCCGGCCGTCGCCGGTAGTGTCGATGAGCTCAAGGTGCGTCGGATCGCTGGCAATGGCCAACTCGCTCACGAGTATGAAGCCCCCGGTCCCATCGCCGCGAAAGACTCGAAGCCGTCCGGGTTCCACCGGATCACCGCCGGGCTCGGCCCATCGCCCACGCCGCGCGACGACGAGGTCGGTCAGGCCGTCGCCGGTAACTTCGCCGAAGGCCGCTGTGGT
>CAYGTM010000348.1:0-3040 GCA_964352795.1 uncultured Phycisphaera sp. | reverse complement strand
ATCGTGCTGGGCATCTCGGGGGCCTCGGGGGCCTGGTACGCCCTGCGCACCCTCGAGCAACTCCTGCTGGCCGGGGCCACGGTCCACCTCGTCGTCAGCGAGTACGGCCGCCGCCTGCTGGGCGACGAATCAGGCGTCAAGCACGTCACGTTCGACGACCTGCTGCCGCACCTAAGCGACCACAAGAACGTGCAAGCCATGCGCGAGCGGCTGGTGTGCCACCCCAATAAGGACGTGGGCGCCGTCATCGCCAGCGGCAGCTTCCGCCACCACGGCATGGTCGTGCTGCCGTGCTCGAGCACCAGCCTTGGCTCTATCGCCACCGGCTCGGGCAGCAACCTGCTGACGCGGGCCGCGATGGTGACGCTCAAGGAACGCCGCCCGCTGGTCATCTGCCACCGCGAGACGCCATTGAATCTGATCGACATCGAGAACATGCGCACGCTGGCCCTCGCGGGCGCGACCATCTGCCCGACCAACCCGGGGCTGTATCTGCTGCCGCAAACCATCGGCGAGGTGATCGACTTCGTGGCGGGCAAGGTGCTGGACTTACTTGATGTCGAGCATGGGTTGAGGACGCGGTGGGAGGACCACCCGGGCGCGCCGGGTTGATCAATCGGGAAACTCCGCGTATTCCGCCTCGGCCACATCAAGCACGGCCGGCGCGTACCAGGTCTTGCCATAGGTGCTGTCGTCCGTCCGCGCCAGGATGCCGAGTTCCTCGAAAAACGCGATGTCCTTGCGCGCCGTCGGATCGGTGACTTCCAGAACCTGCGCCGCACTGGTGGCTGTCACCAGCGGCCAGCCGAACACATGATCGAGCAAACGCAGCAAGCGCCCCGCCGCCGCATGATCCCGCACTTTTTCAGTGTACAGCGCGTGCGCCGAGACGATGCGCTCGGCCAGCAACCGCGTCGACACCGCCTCTTCGGCCACCGCCACCGTGAACAACCGCAACCAGTCGACCCATGCCCCTTGCTCGCTGACGGCGCGCAGCCCATCGACATATTCCTGCCGATGCCGCTGGAAGTAACCACTTGGTGACACGATCGGCATGTCGAGCAGCCCCAGCGCGCACATCTGGTGCAAAATCAGCGCCCGCCCGATACGCCCGTTGCCGTCGCGGAACGGATGCACGGCCTCGAACTGATAGTGCGCCAGCGCGACCTGTGCCAGCAACGGAACCTCGGGCCAGTCGCCATTGACAAACGTCTCGAGCGCCGCCATGCATTGGGCCACCGTCTGGCCGTCCGCGGGCGGCACGAATCGAGCACGATCCGGCCGGCCGGCCACGCCAATAAACACGGGCACATCCCGGAACTCGCCCGGTCGCAACTCTTCGCCTCGTACCCCTTCGAGCAACCGCGCGTGCATCTCCCGGATGAGGACCGAGCTGTATCCCTTGCCACTCTCGATGCCCAGCTGCACCGCCCGTACCGCGTTGAGTGCTTCGCGTCCGGGGTTGGCTTTGCCGTCACCCTCGCCGGCCAGCACCATGTCCAGGGCCGTGGTGTCGATGCCTTCGATTTTCGAGCTCAGCCGCGCCTCGCGCAGCCAGAGCGCCTGCCGCAAGATTTCCGGGTTGGGCACCGCGTGGACCAACCCGTTCACCCGCCCCAGGGCCGCGTGCGCCCCGGCGAACTCCTCAAAGAGCTCGCCCTTGGCGGCTTTCCAATCCAACTTTGGCGGCAACACATCGGGCACATAGGCCCACGTCTCCACGTCCTGCCACTGCCCGCGTCCAGACGCCCCGACCACCGGTTTACGCATGGTCACCGGGACCAGCCTCCCCGGGCTCAGGTCCGAGAACCTGGCTTTCAGATCCCATGGAGGATTTGAAACTGGCTTTGAATCATCGGCCATGATTTAAAGCAAATCACGATATGCTTTAAATGTCAAGTCGCAAACCCAAAGAACTTTGGGTTCCGCGCGGCTGGGCGTGCCGATCCCACTTAGATCGTCACCGGCATCACCACATACAAGAACCCATTCCCAGCAGCACGGATCACACCCGCGTGCCGCCCGTCCTTGAGTTCCATCGTCACCTCGGCGTCGTGCATCACCCGCAGGGCGTCGGTGATGAAGCCGGGGTTGAAGCCGATCTCCACATCGGCACCGTCGTAGCCCTTGAGCTCGACGTTCACGCGGGCCTCGCCCATCTCGGGGGCGTGGCTGGACAGCTCGAGCTGCTTGTTCTCGCCTCGGAAGGCCAGGCGGACGCCCTTGCTCTCCTCGTTGGTCAGCAGGGCGGCCCGTCGTACGGCGCTGTAGAGCAGGTCCTTGTCGAAGGTGGCCTTGACGGTCTGGTCGCTGGGAATGGCTTCCTCGTAGGGAGGGAACTGCCCATCGACCAGGCTGGTCGAGAGCACGGCGCGGGGCACGCCGTCCTCGCCGCCACCGAGCGCGAAGAGCGCCTTCTGGTCGCCGATGGCCACGGTCACCGATTCGTCCTCGCTGTCCACCAGGCGTTGCAGCAAGGACAGCGCCTTGCTCGGGATGATGCACGACACGTCGGGGTCGTCCTTGCTGGCGCCGGGAACGGTGCCCTTGGCCATCGCCAGACGACGGCCGTCGGTGGCCACCATTTCCAGCGTCTTGCCCTTGCGGCGCATGAGCACGCCGTTGATGGCGTAGCGCGTGGTCTCACGGGCGGTGGCAAACAATGTCATGCCGATCATGTCGGCCAGCGTATCGCTGGGGAAGTCGAACCTCGTCTTGAGCCCCTCGGCCCCGAAGTCGCTGCGGTCGGCCACGCGGGGCAGGTCGCCCGGCTCATAGCCCAGCAGCGTGTAGGCCGCGTCCTCGCCCTTCACATGCAGTGTGCGATCCTGGGCTTCGAGGGTCAGCGTGGGCTCGTGATCCTCGGCGGCCACGATCTGCTTGAGCTTGTCGGCGGGAACGAGGGCCTCGCCCACCTCCTGCACGTCGACCCGGGCCGTGCGCAGGCGCAGGCCGATCTCGCCGTCGGTGGCTGCCAGGGTCAGTTCGCCCGCGTCGCCGTCACGGCTGGCGGTGAGTTTCACGCAGGTCAGTTGCGGCT
>CAYGTM010000347.1:0-3049 GCA_964352795.1 uncultured Phycisphaera sp. | reverse complement strand
GGGCAATGCCGCGCCAAAGCCCCACCCCCGCTGTCTATCATCGCGCCCGCGGCCCCGCGAGGGACCCGCCCACCGCCGATTGCGGCGCCGACATGCCGTACACCATGCGACCGGACGAGGGCTATGGCCTCGACGTGGAAACCACCGGCTACCTGGCCGACCGCCCCGACACCGGCGACCGCTGGACGCTGAACTTCGGCCCCCAGCACCCGGCCACCCACACCACGCTGCGCCTCGTCCTCGAGCTCGACGGCGAGCGCGTGGCCCGCTGCACGCCGCACATCGGCTACCTGCACAGCGGCTTCGAGAAGCTGGGCGAAGCGCTCGACTACAACCAGTACGTCACGATCGTCAGCCGGATGAACTACCTCAGCCCGATCTCCAACGACATCGCCTGGCACGGCGCGGTCGAGACGCTCTTCGGCATCGAGATCACCCCCCGGTGCAAGGTCCTGCGCACCATCCTGGCCGAGCTCGGCCGCATCCAGGACCACCTGCTGTGCATCGGCGCGGCCGCCCTCGACCTGGGGGCCATCACCGGCTTCCTCTACAGCTTCAACCCGCGCGAGAAGATCTACGACATCATGGACTTCGTCGCCGGCCAGCGGTACCACCCCGATTGGACGCGCGTAGGCGGGGCCATGCAGGACCTGCCCGACCAGGAGGTCTTCCAGCGCATGGTCAAGGCCTTCTGCCACGACGATTGCCTGGTGGCGATCAAGGACCTCGAGACCCTTGTCAATCGCAATCGCATCTTCATGGACCGCACGCGGGGCATCGGCATCCTGTCCAAGGAAGACGCCATCGCCTGGTCCATCGCCGGACCGCTCGCGCGAGCGTCCGGCGTCGCGCGCGACCTGCGCAAGGACGCGCCGTACCTGTGCTACGCCGACAACTGGGACGGGCAGGGCGCCCAGGCGGTGCGCTTCCAGGTGCCCGTCGCCGACCAAGGTGATGTCTACACCCGCTTCCTCGTGCGGATCGAGGAGATCAAGCAGAGCGTCAAGATCATCGACCAGCTCATCGACCACATCCCCGGCGGGCCGCTGAACGCCTTCACCGACTCGAAGATGGTCAAGCCGCCCAAGAGCGAGGTCTACGGCTCGATCGAGGGCCTGATCCAGCACTTCGAGCTCATCATGAGCAACCGGGGGTGGAAGCCCCCGGTCGCCGAGTGCTACGGCTGCCAGGAAACCGCCAACGGCGAGCTTGGGTACTACATCGTCAGCGACGGCGGCCCGCGCCCCTGGCGCGTGCGCACGCGCCCGCCCACCTTCATGAACTACGCCATCATGGCCAAGCTGACCGAGGGCCACATGCTGGCCGACGTGGTGGGGATTCTGGGCTCGCTGAACGTGGTGGCGGCGGAGTTGGATCGCTAGCGCGAGGCATCAACCGAGCCGCGTGCGTGAGCACGCGGACGAACACCCGCATCGCAGACGCCCTTCCTGCGGTATCGTTCCCGATGGGCGACTGGGTTTTTATAGTCTTGACTTGGCTGCTGCTCGCCCTTGGCGTGCTCGGCCTGGCGTGGGCGATGTTGTGGGATCGCTCGCGTGGCCGTACGCGCTGCCCGAAGTGCTGGTACGTTGTCGATGGCGTGCCATTGGTTGAGGGCGCGACGACGTGCCCGGACTGCGGCAAGGTCGTTCGCAAAGCTCACAAGTTCCGCAAGACTCGCCGTCGCTGGGGTATCGCGGCGTTCGCGTTATTCTTGCTCGCGGGCAGCTTGGCGAGCCACGCCTACCCGATCGTGCGCGATGACGGCTGGTGGCGTGCGGTGCCCGACGCCATCCTGATCGCCCTGCTGCCGTACGCCGAGGAGCCCACGGGGTCGCCACTCGGCGCTCCGGGCACCGATCCACTGCTCAGAGAAGTGTGGCACCGCTCCTCCACCAATCCATCGAGCCAGCACCACGCGTGGTGGTCGGCCGGCGACCTGTGGCCGTGGGAACGCTGGTTGCTTCGCCAGCGGAGCCGTGCGATGCTCGGGCGGGCGTCGACGCCCCCCGGCCAGCAACTCGCCGCCCGCCTGTTTGCCATCTCGACGGACGATCCCGTGCCGCTGGCGTCCGAGGCGCACAAGGGCGTCGTCGCGCTGGCCTGGTCGAAACTCCGATACCAGACCTGCGACACCTACGTCGACGTGGGCGTCTTCGTCGACCTGAAACCCAATCCGTTCGGGCCGCGCAACGAGCCCGATCACTACCCCGAGGTCTTCCTGACGGCGTTCGAGCGGGGCGTGCGCATCCACCAGGAACAGCTCGATCTCACCCTGCCGCAGGAGTGGTACGGGTCCCAGCATGTCGCGTGGCGCGGACCGGACGGCCAGTCTTTCATGTGGCGGAGGGCCATCGGCGGGCCCCGGCCGCTTCGATCCTTCCCCGGCATGGCTCCGGTGACGCACTTGTGGGACGCGCTCGACCCGACCCAGATCTGGGTCTCGGTCTTTGACCACTCAATCGATCCGAAGCTGGTGGGCGTCGAGGCTATCCGCGGCCGGCCGTGCTACCACGTGCGCGACGCGAGCGTGCCGCCAGAGGACGCCACCCAATTCTGGATCGACGTGGACACCGGCGTCGTGAGGCAGCAGATCTTCGCGGGGGTCGCCATGATCCGTTACGAGTCCGCGTTCGACGCCGGGCTCGACCCCTCGTGGTACGCCTTCGATCCCGAGCACCCCGAGCGCAGCCCGCTCATGCAGAGCCTGGAGATCATCAACACGATGCTCCCCGGGCACGACGTCCACGAGTTCAAGCCCTGGGGCACGCGCAACTAGGGCGGCTGCGGCTCTCCTCCTCGGCAACATCCGAATGCAACGCCGATCGGAGGCTACGCGCTCACGCACGCGGCTCGGACGGGTGCGGGCCGTCTTGACGAACCCTCGCCGTGAGGCGGGGGGCACGAACGCGTGGGCGATGGTCGCGTGTCCCATGCGCCCCGGCTCACGCCGGGGGTTCGTCAGAGATCGCTTCGAGCCCTTCGCGACCCTCGCGTTCAACCTCTGACGTGATCCCACACCCATGCCCGCCCCACCGCCGCGCGAGCG
>CAYGTM010000346.1:0-3052 GCA_964352795.1 uncultured Phycisphaera sp. | reverse complement strand
CCGCAGCGCGACGACGTCGACCTTGTCTGGGGCGACACGAAGGGCGCGGGGTTGCTGGACTACGTGACCTGCTGGTACGCCAAGGCGCTCGCGTACACGCGCGGCACGACGGCCCGCTGCGCATTCGTCTCGACCAACAGCATCACCCAGGGCGAGCAGGCCGGCACGCTGTGGAACGAGCTGTTCCGCCGCGGGGCCGAGATCGACTTCGGGCACCGCACCTTCCCGTGGGTCAGCGAGGCCAGGGGCAAGGCCCACGTGCACGTGGTCATCGTCGGCTTCGGCCACGGCGAGGGGCCCAAGGGCAAGCGGATCTACGAGTACGGGCCCAAGGGAGAGCCGCTGGGCGTCTCGACACCCAAGAGCATCAGCCCGTACCTCACCGAGGGGCCACCGAAGGCGATCACGAACCGCAGCAAGCCGCTGTGCGACGTGCCGAGCATGAGTTATGGATCGATGCAGAACGACGGCGGCTTTCTTGTGCTGTCGGAGGACGAACGGGTTGAACTTCTGGCCGAGTGCCCAGCAGCAGAGCCGTTCCTGCGACGATTCATGGGATCATCGGACATGCTGAACGGCACAGTGCGATGGTGCTTATGGTTGGTCGACGCCCAGCCCGAGAAGATTCGCGCGATGACGCCAGTGCTCAACCGCGTCGAACTTGTCCGCAAGAACCGGCTGGAGTCTTCCCGCGCGACGACCAGAGCGCTTGCAAAGACTCCGGCACTGTTCGGTGAGATTCGCCAGCCGAAGACCAGATACCTCGGCTTTCCCAGAACATCCTCGGAACGCCGCGAGTACATCCCGCTTGGATACTTCGGGCAAGACGTGATCGCCAACACCGACCTGCCCTTCGTTCCCGACGCCACCCCCTACCACTTCGGCGTCCTCCACTCGGCCATGCACATGGCCTGGGTCCGCGCCGTGTGCGGCCGGCTCAAGAGCGACTACCGCTACTCGGCCAAGCTGGTCTACAACAACTTCCCCTGGCCCGACGCCGACCGGGCCACCGACGCCCGCATCGAGAAGGTGTCCCAGGCCGCCCAATCGGTCCTCGACGCCCGGGCCAAGCACCCCCGCTCCACCCTTGCCGACCTCTACGACCCGCTCACCATGCCCCAGGACCTCGCCAGGGCCCACGCCAAGCTCGACCGGGCCGTGGATTTGTGCTATCGAAAGGATCCCTTCGAGAGCGAACGCAAGCGGTTCGAGTTCCTGTTCGAGCGCTGGGAGGGGTTGGTGGCGCCGGTGATGGCGAGGAAGAAGGCAGGCCGCAAACCAAGTTGAGCGGCGCAGGAACCGGTTAGGATTGGTAGAGCCAGCCTCTTTCGAGCGCGCGGTTCAGCAGCGCCTTGCCCTTTCGGCGGATGGCCGTGTCATTCAGCCCTGAGAAATCGATGAGCGCGTGCGCGGGGTTGTCGGGTTTGGGGTCGGGCCTGCAAGGCAGATCCTGTTCGGAGCACTCTGGAACGGTGATGCCCAGAACACCGATTGAGGATAGATTCAATTCGGCTGTAAAGTGCGACCAGGAGCTCTTGGCATCCGTCATGTCGCCGTCGTCCACGGAAAGCTGGAAGTGATGGTCGGATGTCGGACGGAACACTTGAGATGAGGGCTTGCCTTCACGCATGAATCCCGGGTTGACCTGCCGCAAGAGCGTCGTGCGATCGTTCACTTGCCCAAGCCTCCGGCCTTGCGTAGCCACAACGCGATCGATCGCCAGCCTTGAGCGTCGGTCAGGTCCACTGTCTCTTCCTGATCCTCGCGTTCGTCAAAGAAGGTGCAATCCCAGAGGCCAGCCTGGCGCTCCAGATCGATCTCCAGGGACGCCTCGCCACCGGCGACCGGCCACTCGGCCTGGATGCCACCGGACTCGGTGGGATAGAGGTACGGCAGCGCGAGATCGTCATCGAAATGCTCTGCGAAGGCCGCGGCCAGCCATTCGAGGCCCGCATTGGACGGGGCCCGCCCGTGGCCGTCCAGCCAGCCGTCGCGGAGCTCGGCGATCTGCTCGAGCTGGGCGTCGACGTCGAGTGCATCCAATGCACTGACGTGCTCGATGGATTCGATGCGTTCCAGGCGATTCTCTCGGTTGAAACGTCCGACGCCCAACACGGCGATTCGTTGGCCGTCTTTATACTTGCGAAGCGCGTCGAACACGATGTCGAGGTGCGCTGACGACACAGTGGCGGGGATTCGTTGGCCGCTGGCCAATTGGATCTCGAAAGAATCTTTCGCCTGATCGAACTCGCAGACGCGGCCGCGAACGGACACCTCGGCCGTCCAGTCCTGCGCCTGCTGCGATGCAAAGATCAGCGTCCTGCGACTTTTTGGATCCAGTCGAGGGCCGTTCTTCCCTTCAGGCGGTGCGAACAGCATGGCCTCGTCGGGGCGAAGGCTGCGGCCGATGCGTTGAAAGTAGTCGAGGTACTTCTCGGGCAGGTGTTCACGGATGCGATCGGGCCGATCGTGCTCAGCGGCCTCGACCGCTCGAACGATCGCGTCTCGGGATCGCTCGAAGTAGGGCGCGTTTTCCTGGCCGTAGAGCGTCGCCTGACTAGCCAAAAATGCCAGGGAGATCAGCGGCCTTGCACTGCCCTCGCCTACGCCAGTCAGTTCCAACTGCACGCCTCGACTGAATCCCTTGGGCGTGCGCTGGCGCCCGGGGTTGTCTTGGATGTACTGCCACTTGGCGACCTCGACGATGAGTTCCTCGAGCGCCGCCAGATCCTTGAGCACGTCGAGGGGGATGGCATGATGGTCGAAGCGCGCGCCGATCAGGCGCGGTGAGAGGAAGGGCTTGCGCACACCCTCGGACCGATCATGTTCGGTCGGGCCATCGTTCCGGGATGGATCTTGCGTGGGGTCCATCGAGGATGGGTCTCCGTGGGGCGGCCATCGTATCGGCCCATGGCGGGGCGTACCTGCAACGGGGGTGTCCAGAACCGGTACGCCCAGGAACGGGGATGCGGTCGGGTTGCGTTGCCGTCGGCTCAAAATGCGTGAGTCGCCACCCTCCGCCTCGAAAAACCCCACCACCCTCCGACGCCCC
>CAYGTM010000345.1:0-3063 GCA_964352795.1 uncultured Phycisphaera sp. | reverse complement strand
TTGTCGAAGGAGACGGCCAGGTCTCGCACCTGCGCGAGGGGCTGCGCGTTGGGATCAACGTCGCCGGCCTTGGTCTTGGTGGTCATTTCGGTCAAGTCGGAACTCCCTGGTCGTCGGGCTGGGTCGTCTTCGGGATCGGAAGCATGGGCGGGCGCGCGCTGCTCACACGCGGGCCTTCTTGAGCTTGGGATCGATGGCGTCGCGCAACGCCTCGCCGATGAGGTTGTAGCTCAGCACGGTCAGGAAGATGGCCAGACCCGGGAAGATGGCCAGCCACCACAGGAACTTACCCACCTGGTTGTTGGCGTCGCTCAGCAGGCGGCCCCAGCTGGCCTGACTCGGATCACCCAGCCCCAAATAACTCAGCACGGCCTCGGCCAGGATGGCCGCCGCGATCGCGAACGATGCGTCGACCAGCACCGGCGTCACGCCGTTGGGCAGCATGTGCTTGAACAGCACGCTGCGCAACGGCAGGCCCACGGCCCGGGCCGATTGCACGAAGTCTTGCCCGCGGAGCTTATAAAACTCGGCGCGGATGAATCGGGCGCTGCCCGTCCACGTGACACAGCCGATGATGGCCATCATGATGTAGGTATTGCGCGGCAGGACGGCCGCGGCAACGATGAGCAGGAACAACAAGGGGATGGCCATGAAGACCTCCACCACGCGGTAGAGCAGCATGTCGACCCAGCCGCCAAAATAGCCCATCAGCGCGCCCACCGTCACGCCGATGACCACGGCGATGGCCGTGCTGACCAGGCCGATGGAGATCGAGAGCCGACAGGCGTGGAGGAGTTGGCTGAGCATGTCCCGGCCGCCCGAGTCGGTGCCCAGCGCGTAGCCCGGGCCGGGCAGGCTCTCGAGCAGTTCCATCGCGTCCGCGACGTTCAACTCGGGGTTGGCGGCGGCGGCCTGCTCGACCGCGGCATACGCCTCGGCGGGTTTGGAGGGCAGCGTGTCGGCGGCGTAGCCCAGTTGCTTCTTGATCGCGTCGAGCACCTCGGCATCGAGCGGCATGTCGGCCACGGCCACGCCGGTGGCGCGCGAGCGATCGCTGAGGGTCACGTCCTCGAGGCCCTTGAGCACCTGCGAGTACACGGTGCTGCCCGGGTCGAGCAGGTCGACGGCGGTGCCGCCTTGCAGGGGCGACCACGGGACGACGGTGTACATCGCGCTGATCTTGCCCTGGGTTTCCTGGGCGACGTAGCGGAAATCGGGCAGCGGCGTCGACCACCGGACGGCCATGAGCCCGAACATCACGAGCCCCCCCAGCAACGCCACGCCCGCGCGAGAGCCGCCCTTGGCAAGCGGGTGGGCTGGGATGAACAGCACACCCACGAGGCTGGCGATGCCCAGCGAGGCGATGATCTCGAAGTAGGGTTGTTGCTCGAAAGCACGCAGCCAGCCGGCGGCATCGCGCTGGGCGGCCTGCCCGCTCAAGATCGAGTGCAGCAGCATCGTCAGGCCGGCCTGGAGCGAAACCGTGAGCAACACCTTCGCGCGATCGCCACGCGAGCCCCACCACCGGGGCACGAGCAACGCCAGGCCGACAACGGCACCGATAATCAGCGTGAGATCGACCACCGTCAGGAAACGCAGCAAGGGCGACGTAACCGGGGCGTCGCCGTCGGCGCTCGCCGCCATGCCCAAGAGCGAGCCGATGGCCACCAGCCCGATGAGCGGGGCCGTCACCACGCGCACGCGGCGCGACAGCTCGAACGTGCCCGCGGCCCACACAAGGCCGGCGATCACCGCGAAGTCGACGATGATCTGGAAGGCATGGCTCGATTTCTCGGGGTCTTGGGTCATGCCCAGCAGGAAACTGGTGAATCGATACACGCCCGGAGCCACCTGGTCTTCGGGAATCTCCACGAAGAACTGCGCGAACACGCGCAGCGCGAACACGGCCGTCACCAGGGCCGCCGTGGCGAACTTGGCGATCGGGTACAAGCGTTGAGGCGCGAGGATCCACGCCGCCGTCCAAGCGAGCGAGAACAGGATCAGCCGGGCACCGTCAAAGGACGTGATGGCCTCGCCCAGCCCGCCCAGCACCTTGCCCAGCGGGTTCACGCCCGCCTCGCGGACCATCAGGATGGGGTGCCCGTTGGCCACCAGCGGAGCGAACACCGCGAAGAACGCGATCAGACCGACCCAGAAAATGCCCAGCACCGCGCCGGGGCGCTTAAACACGCTCCGCCAGGCCTCGGTCCAGAAACCCTCGGCCGGGCGGTGCCCGATGCCCTGCATCAGTTGCACGCCGGTGACGGAAGTGAGCTGATCGGCGTTCATCGCGCTGGGCGCGCGCATCTGCTTGCCTGGGTCGTCTTGCGGCCCGGGCACGCCGGCAACTTCGGAGGATGTGGTCGGTTCGCGCTTCATCAGTCGTAGGAAATCCGTGGGTCGGCCAGAGCGTACAGGATGTCGGCCAGCAGCAGCGCCAGCATGTTGACCAGCCCGACGATCAGGGCGTTGGCCAGCAACAACTCGCGGTCACGCAGGCCGATGGCCTCGATGATGAGGTTGCCCATGCCCGGGACGCTGAAAATCCGCTCGATGACCACCGAGCCGCCCAGCATGGCCGGGAAGATCGAGACGAACATGGTGATGATCGGCAGCAGGCTGTTGCGGAACACATGGCGGAAGACCACGTCCTTGCGCGACACGCCCTTGGCCTTGGCCGTGCGCACATAGTCGGCGTTGAAGTTTTCGAGCATGGCGGCGCGGGTCTGCTTGCTCAAAATGGCAAAGCCGGTATAGACCAGGCACGCCACCGGCAGCACCATGTGCCACAACGTGTCCAGGAGGAAGCCGCGCTGCCAGTGGCCATCGACGATCTGGGGCAGCATGGCCATCGACTCGGCCTCGACCGAGTGCAGCCCCGTCACGGGGAACGCGCCAAGATAGTCCTTGCTGGCCAGGAAGCCCACCGCCAGCACGCCCGCCCACACCACAGGGATCGACCACAGCGCGACATAAAACGCGCCCAGGCCCACGTCGAACAGCGATCCCTGCCGGCTGGCGGCCAGCACGCCCGAGGGCACGGCCACGAAGTAGATGATCGGG
>CAYGTM010000344.1:0-3064 GCA_964352795.1 uncultured Phycisphaera sp. | reverse complement strand
GATGAACACGCGCTGGCCACTGGCCGCCACGCGCGCGCCCTGGGCATCGGTGGCGGCCAGATCGACCGAGCCGGTCAGTTCGGCCTCTTTGACCTCGGTGCGCAACTTCGTGCCCTCGACCGTGGTGCTCAGGATCGCGTCGAGCGCGTCGGCGTTGAAGGTGGCTTCTTGACCGCGGCCTTTGACGCCGCCGTTGGCGACAAGGCGGCTGGGCATCGAGCGCTGCCCGTCGGC
Source organism: uncultured Phycisphaera sp. (assembly GCA_964352795.1). Lineage (GTDB taxonomy): Bacteria > Planctomycetota > Phycisphaerae > Phycisphaerales > UBA1924 > JAHCJI01. The sequence goes on along the minus strand of CAYGTM010000344.1, from coordinate 2,830 downwards.
GTCGAGCTCGAAGCGCACCTCGATGCGATCGCCCGAGAGGCTGCCCGTGCGGTCGCTGCTGGCCGTCGCGGGCTCGTTGGGCTCGCGCGCCAGCACGAGACGCTCGATGAGCGGGCGTTTGGCGCTGGCGTCAAAGAACTCGGCGTCGACGGTTTCGCCCGCCAGGCGAGCGTCCTGGGCCTGGCCGTTCACCTTGCCCTTGAACCTGGCGCTCTTGAGGGTGAGGCTTTCCTTCTCGCCCGGGTTGGCCGGTGGGACACGGCGGAACTCCATGTCGGCGCGCTCGGCCCAGGCGATGCGGCCCTGCTGGTCTTCGCCCAGCGCGGTGAGTTGGCCGGGCCCGATGAGGGCGGCCGATTCGGAGAGCAGGTCGAGCTCGACGCGGATGCCGCGAGCCTCGCCCACGCCCGGCGCGGTGACGAACACGCTGTTGGCCGCCGGCCCGAGCAAAATGGCCCGCTGGGTGGTGGGGTAATAGTCGATGGTGGCCGCGTGGCCGCTGGCACCCAGGTCGGCGTCGGCGATGCGCACGAGCCCGCGCTGGGGCGCGCTCAGGCGCATGGCCAGGTCGTCGCTGGCCAGCTCGCGCGGGCGGTTCACCAGCGGGCGGGCCACCAGCGGGCCGTCCCAGGTGAGCGTGATGGGTTCGCCCGGTGCGCTGGCGGTTTGTGCATCCTGGTCCTGCTCGATGCTGGCCAGCAGCGCCGCCATCAGGCGCGCGGTGGTGTCGAGCTGGCCGCCGGCGGTCCGTGTGCCGAGCGGCGCGATGGCGTCCTCGGGCACGCGCCCGTCGATCAGACGCACCCAGGCGTCCAGCGCGTCGGCCTCGGTGGTCATCGTGCCGCGCACGATCGTGACGTTTTCTTGAATCTGGAGGTGGTAGTACTGCTCGGTCACCTCGATGGCCGGTGCGGGTGCCGGCGCGATTGGTTGGGTTGGCGCGGCCGGGCGTGGCTGGCCGGCGGGAGGCTGGGCTGGTTGTCGGGCTGGTTGTTGGACGGGTTGCCGTGGACTCTCTTCCTTGGGTGCGGTTGGTGGCGGCGTGTAGGTAGCCGTTCCGCCACGCTGGCTATCGATGCGCTCGAGCTGGCTGGTCACCTGGTTGCCGCGGATGTCCAGCCCGTTCACCTCGAACACCAGGTTCTGGGCCGTTCCCTTGACCGTTTCCTGGGTCGAGACGGTGCCGAGTTCGACGTTGAAGTCCAGGGCCGGGGTGGCGAAGGTGGTCAGCGGGGTGGTGGCGGGGTTGGCGCCCTCGATGGCCTCCGGCGTGGTATCGGCACCGGCCTCGTAGATACGGATGAGCACGTCGCCCGTGAGCGTGCCGCGCTCGGGCGGCTGGTTACGGGCGGGCATGGCCAGGTCGCCGCGGTCGGCCTGCACATGGATGGTCTGGCCGGCGGACTGGTAGATCCACATGCGCGGCGTGGTGGCGATGTATCCACGAGGGCCCTGCGGCGCCATCTGCTGGGCGATCATCCGGGCCTGCGTGCGGGTAGGGTCCTGACGGTCCTGGAATGAAATATCGACGTTCCGAGCGATCTGTTCGCCCGGCCCGCCCAGTTGGAACCCCTCTTCGGCACCCACCGGTGGCAGGCCCTGGCCCTGGGAGCCCTGCTTGGGGCCTCCCGAGCCGCTGGCGAAGATATAGACGAGCACGCCCACGCCGACGGCCGCGATGGCGACGGCCAGCAGGATGCGTTTGGGTGCGTTGCCCCGTCGGCTTTGCCCGAGAGTGTGGTTTGGCATTGCTAACTGTAGAGAGCCATGACGTGATCGAGCCGGTCCTGGGCCCGCAAGATCGCCCAGATCGCCTCTCGCACCGCGCCGTGGCCTCCCTTGGCGTGCGTGGTGAGCAGGCAGAGGTCCTTGATGCCCTGGTCGGCGTCTCCCACGGCGATGGGGCAGCCCACGGTGTGCATGGCGCGCAGGTCCGAGAGGTCATCGCCCACGAAGGCCACCTGATCGGGCGTGAGCTTGAGGGTCTTGAGCAGGTCGAGGATGGTCCGCCGCTTGTCGGTGACGCGATCGAAGAGGTGGGCGATGCCCAGGTCGGTCGCGCGGCGGCGGACGGCGCGGGCCGGGCGGGCGGTCACGATGGCGGTGGTGTAGCCCAGGCGGTGCCAGGCGGTGATGCCCTGGCCGTCATGCACGCAGAAGCGGCGGGTTTCGACATTGTCCTCGTTGAGGTAGATGCCGCCGTCGGTCAGGGTGCCGTCCACATCGAGGCACAGCAGTTTGACGCCGACGGCCTTCTCGCGGAAGGCGGCGGGGAGATCATCGGCGGTATGGCTCGTGATGGGCATGGGCGTGGGGTTGGTCCTTGGTCGGGCATATGGTTGGGGCCTTCGGCCCGATCGCAACGGTATGGTTGGGCCGATGCCGGCAAGGGTTTTCCGAGCAGCGGTTTTCGCGTTCTGGAGGGTCGAGATGTCCTGGGTGAAGCTGGCCGAGCGCGTGGACAGCCTGGAAGGGTCGGCGACGGTGGCGGTGGCCACGCGGGCCAAGGCCCTCAAGGCCCAGGGCAAGGACATCGTGAGTTTCGGCGCGGGCGAGCCCGACTTCGACACGCCCGAGGTCATCAAGCGGGCCGCCATCGACGCATTGAACGCCGGCAAGACCAAGTACGAGGCCGCCGCCGGCCCCGAGGGCGCGCGTGAATCGATCGCCAGGAAGCTGCGCGCCGACAACGGGCTGGATGTCGATGCCAAGGGCGTGGTGATCGTCTCGGGTGCCAAGGCGGCGTTCTTCCAGGCCTGCTTCGCGCTGCTGGGCGACGCGAGCCCCGACGGGCAGCCGTGGGAGGTGGTGATCCCCACGCCCGCATGGG
>CAYGTM010000343.1:0-3064 GCA_964352795.1 uncultured Phycisphaera sp. | reverse complement strand
GAGCCCGGCAAGCCAGTGGGTTATCCCTGCCGATTGGTGGCGACTCTGGGGGCCTCCAGCCCCGGCAGGGCGATGTCCCGCCGTAGTTGCATCCCGTCGAAGTGGATGCGGTCGGCCGCCGCATACGCCCGCTCGCGGGCGTCTTCGACCGTGCCGCCCAGGGCCGTGATGCCCAGCACGCGGCCACCGGCGGTCACGATCCGGCCGCTGGCTTTATCGAGCTTCGTTCCGGCGTGGTAGACGTAGACGCCTTCCATGGCCTGGGCCTCGTCGATGCCGGTGATGGGATGGCCAGTGACAGGACCACCGGGCGTCTCGGGATAGCCCCGGCTGGCCAGCACCACGCACACCGCCGCACCGGGATGCCAGGCGAGCTCGAGGCTCTCGACGTGGCCCGTCGCCGTGGCGTACAGCATTTCGAGCGCGTCGCTGGCCAGGCGCGGCATGAGCACCTGGCACTCGGGATCACCAAATCGCGCGTTGAACTCGATGACCTTGGGCCCCGCGGCGGTCAGCATGAGGCCGGCGTAGAGGACCCCGCGGTAGTCGATCTCGAGCCTGCGCATGGAGTCGATCACCGGTAGCAGGATCTCGTGCTGGATGCGGGCCATCGTGGCGTCATCGATGAGCGTGGTGGGGGTGGGGCAGAAGGCGCCCATGCCGCCGGTGTTGGGCCCCTCGTCGCCGTCCTTCAAGCGTTTGTGGTCCTGGCACGAGTCGAGGATGTAGACGCCCTTGCCGTCGGTGAGCGCGAAGACCGAGACCTCGGGGCCTTCCAACCTCTCCTCGACCAGCACGCGGCTGCCCGCCTCGCCGAAGGCTTTATCCACGAGCATCGAACGGATGGCGTCGGCGGCCTGCTTGTGGCTCTTGGGAACGATCACGCCCTTGCCCGCCGCCAAGCCCGAGGCCTTGATGACCGGTGGCTCGCTCCGGCTCAGCGAATACGCCACGGCCTGCTCGGCGTCGGTGAAGCTCCGGCTCTCGGCGGTGGGCACGGCGGCCTGGCGCATGAGGTCCTTGGCCCAGTGCTTGTCGGCCTCGAGTTGGGCCCCGTCCTTGTTGGGCCCGAAGACCGCGACGCCCTTCTCGCGCAGGCAGTCGGCCAGGCCCGCCGCCAGCGGTCCCTCGGGGCCGATGACCACCAGGTCGATGCCCTTGTCGCGGCAGAAGAACTGGGCCCGGTAGGCCTTAGAGGCGTCGATGGGTGCATCTGCCGGGATGGCCAGGGCGGCGATCCCGGGGTTCTCGGAATGGGTGGTGTAGAGCGTGCCCAGCCGGGGCGAGGCGGCGATGGCCTCGGCCAGGGCGTGCTCGCGCCCGCCGCCGCCCACGAGCAGGACGTTGAGCTTCTTGGTGGTCGCCTTTTGGGAAGTGGTGGTGGGGTTGGTCACGAACCAGTGTAGTGCCCGGGGTGTCCGAACGTACCCTATGACGATGACCACCGTGCGTGACTTCGCCCAGCAAGACGCCGCCCCCGCCAACGCGCTGACCAACTGGTACATCGAGCACACCGCCGTGCATTTCGCCACCGAGCCCGCCAGCGACGCGGCGTTCGAGGCGATGTGGCGCGACGGCAGCCGCACGCACCCGTGGCTGGCCGCCGAGATCGACGGGACGTTCGCCGGCTACGCCAAGGCCAGCGTGTGGCGCGACCGGAGGGCGTACCAACATACCTGCGAGACCGGTATCTACATCGAGCGCGGCATGGAAGGCAAGGGCGTCGGGCTGGCCCTGTACCGCGAACTCCTGCCGAGGCTCCAGGCCGCCGGCTTCCACGCCGTCATCGGCGGCATGACCCTGCCCAACCCCGCCTCGGCGGCCCTGCACGAGCGGGCGGGCTTCACCAAGGTCGCCCACTTCAGCCAGGTTGGCCGCAAGTTCGACCAATGGCACGACGTGGGCTTCTGGCAACTGACCTTCCCCGATCGGGCGGCCGACGGGCTGGATTTAGGACCAGGCAAGGCATAAACTCCCCACCACTGATTGCGGGGTAGAGCAGTCTGGTAGCTCGTCGGGCTCATAACCCGGAGGTCGCAGGTTCAAATCCTGTCCCCGCTATTTCCAAGCCGGTTGCGAAAGCAGCCGGCTTTGTGGTTTTTGGGCCGGGCCGATGAGAGACACCCGCGCGTGTTCGGCCACTTCGGGCCCCGTTCCCGCGTCCGTGGGGCCGGTGAGCCAACGCTCCCTAACCGTGACGCGGTCTCTGGTCTGGACGCTGGGATAACCGGCTCGGCCGCCCGGTGGGCGCGACTTCGCCCGAATCGCCCCGAAGTCTCTGCCGCTCGCCGAGAGACACCCGCCGCGGTGAAGTCTCTGTTCGACCGGGTGAGCGGGTTTGACGGGGGTGATCAACTGCAAGGACTGCTCGCGACATTGATCCAATCGATGCGCCGCGGTGAAGCGGGCGCGCACCGTCGGTACGCGGCGTCATAGGTCACCCGTGGCGAGGTCGCGATGCACGCGGGTCGCCTTGGAGCGACCCATGCCACGAGCGAGCGACGACAGCCGGCGCAACCCCGAAGCGATGACATCCGAAGAGCGGCAGGACGAGATCTCGCGCATCCTCGCGCGTGGTCTCGTGCGCGCGGTTCGCATCGAGCGGGACGCCGCATCGCGGGCGTTGCGCGAAGTTGAAGAAGGTGCCTCGACATGCCTTGAACTTCCGAGCGATCCGAGCCTCACTGTGGCGACGCGATCCAAATCCTGACCGGCGGGTGAAGGAGACGCGTGATGGAGACGCCAGCCACAGGAGGCCGCATGAAGCATGCGACGGCAAGACGGATCGAGGACGAGATCGACTCGCTCAAAGACATGTCCACCAACGAGCTCGTGGAGCGGTTTGTCGAGCTGCACGGCTACCAGACGCGGACGCGCCACCGGACGTACCTGATCCGCAAGATCGCCTGGCGGCTCCAGGCCAACGCGGAGGGCGACCTCAGCGAGCGGGCGAGGAAGCGGGCCGTGGAGCTCGCCGACGATGCTGAGGGTCGGGTAATGGCCCCAAAGCCGCTTGTCACGCCGCCCCAGACAGGGCGGTCCGCCCCGGTGACGCGGGGCCTCG
>CAYGTM010000342.1:1798-3074 GCA_964352795.1 uncultured Phycisphaera sp. | reverse complement strand
CCGCAGCCTACAGCTTCGCCACCTCCATCATGGCCCGCCAGACCCAGCGCGATAGCGATGCTTCGGCATCGAAGCTCTGGACTCTCGCCGGACTCGTGGCGCTCCTGGCCGGTTTCGGGATCTTCACGGTCGGCGGCGTGGTCATCCTTGGCTGGATCAAGAACTGGCTCTTCGGCGGTCCCTGAGTAACCCAAACCCCCGTCCACACCAACTCTTCACACCAAACTCGCACGCCAAAAACATCTCCGCGCGCGACCATCGTTATCTTTTCGGTCCCTTCCAAACCCGCACCCACCACAAGGACCAGAGAGATGACCACCAAGGCCCTCAACACGTCGATCCTCCTCGCCCTGGCCGCCGGCACCGCCGCCCCCAGCGCCATGGCCCAATCCGAGTTCTACCTCCACCTGCTCCACCACAACGACGGCGAGAGCCAGCTCATCAGCGCGGGCAGTGGCGCCCTGGCCGACTTCGGCGGCGTCGCCCGCTTCGCCACCGTCGCGGCCAACCTCAAGGCACAAGCCCAGACCTTCCCCGCCGGAGATTTCGCCCGAGGCAGCCTTCTCATCACCAGCGGAGACAACTACCTCCCGGGCCCCGAGTTCTCCATCAGCCTCGACCGCGGCGTCCCCTTCTTCGACACCGTCGCCCTCGACCTCATCGGCTACGACGCCTTCGTCATCGGCAACCACGAGTTCGACTTCGGCCCCGACGTGCTCGAAGACTTCATCGTCGGCTTCACCACCAATCCCGCCCCCTTCCTCTCGGCCAACCTCGACTTCACCGCCGAGCCCGGCCTCCAGGCCCTGGTCGACACCGGCCGCATCGCCCCCAGCACCGTGGTCGAGGTCATGACCGACACCGGCCCCCGCCGCGTGGGCATCATCGGGGCCACCACGCCCGTCCTGCCGTTCATCTCCAGCCCCCGCGGCGTGCTCGTCAGCGATGACCTGGTGAACATCATCCAGGCCGAGGTCGACGCCCTCACCGCCGTTGGCGTGAACATCATCATCCTCTCCAGCCACCTCCAGGGCCTCACCGAAGAGCTCAACCTCATCACCAGCCTCCGCGGCATCGACGCCATCGTCGGCGGCGGCGGCGGCGAACTCCTGGCCAACCCCGGCGACCTGCTCGTCCCAGGAGACACCCCGCGCACCGTCGCCGGCCAGAGCGGCTACCCCATCTTCGGCACCGACGCCGACGGCAACGACATCCCCGTCGTCACCACCAGCGGTGACTACCGCTACCTCGGCCGCCTCATCCTGGGCTTCGACGC
>CAYGTM010000342.1:0-1788 GCA_964352795.1 uncultured Phycisphaera sp. | reverse complement strand
TGGCAACCTCGTGGAAATCCTCGACGAATCCGGCCCCGTCCGCGTCTCGGGCATCGCCCCCGACGCCGTGGCCGCCGACCCCGTGATCCAGGCCGAGGTCGTCGATCCCGTCGCCGCCGGCGTCGCCGCACTGGCCGCCAACGTCATCGGCACCAGCGAGGTCGACCTCGACGGCCGCCGCTCGCGCATCCGAAACTTCGAGACCAACCTGGGCAACCTCATCGCCGACGCCTTCCTCCAGAGCGGTATCGAGCTCGCGCCCACCTTCGGCGTGGCCCAGCCCGACGTCGCGCTGGCCAACGGCGGCGGCATCCGCAACGACAGCATCATCCCCGCCGGCGACATCACCGAGCTGGACACCTTCAACATCCTCCCCTTCGCCAACTTCATCACCGTCGTCCCCGCCGTTTCCCCCGAGCAGTTCAAGGAAATCCTCGAAAACGCCGTCAGCCGCCAGGGCCTCAGCGACGGCCGATTCGCCCAGATCGCCGGCTTCACCCTCGAATACGACTGGCGCCAGCAGGCCCAAGTCCTCGACGGCGACCTCTCGGTCGTCACCCCCGGCGAGCGCGTCCGCAACGTCACCCTCACCGACGGCACCCCCATCATCGCCAACGGCCTCGTCGTTCCCGGCGCGCAAGACATCGACATCGCCATCGTCGACTTCCTCGCCCGCGGCGGCGACTTCTACCCCTTCCGTGGCCTCCCCTTCACCAACCTGGGCGTCAGCTACCAGCAGAGCCTCCAAGGCATGATCGAATCCACCCTCATGGGCCAGATCACCGAACTCGCCTACCCTGAAGGCGGCACGGAGCGCATCGTCCAGACCTGCTACGCCGACTTCGACCTCGACGGCCAGGCCACCCTCTTCGACTTCCTCGCCTTCCAGACCGCCTTCGACGCGGGCGAAACCGCCGCCGACTGCAACCGCGACGGCTCCCTCAACATCTTCGACTTCCTCTGCTTCCAGAACGCGTTCGATATGGGCTGCCCGTAAGCAACCAATACCCAGGCACACCCAGGCTCGCACACAACCAACGCTGGAGCCCGGCCCGCCTGCTTTGGCAATCACCTTCCCTTGCACACCTCCGGCCGCGTGGATCCCGAACCACCGGCCGGCGATGTGCGTGCGCGGTGATCACTTTCGATCTGCGACGAATCGGGCTGCTTGACGTGGGGTACCTAAACTGACACACCATGCCCAAGGGACCCACCACCATCGCCGAATCCAAGGCCCTCATCGCCAAGCACAAGCTCGATGACCACCGGGACCTCATCATCGGCGGCCTGCGCAAGGCCGTGCGCCTCGAGCCCGGCAAGCCGGTCAAGCGCCGCCTTCCCACCGGCACCAGCAAGTTCGGCGGCGAGCCCGACCTGCCCGACGACGCCGACTGGCCGACCTACGACGGCCGCCCCCTGCACTTCGTCGCCCAGCTCAATCTGGCCGACCTCCCCCAGCGGCACATCCCGACCGCCGACCTGCCGCGCAAGGGGCTGCTGAGCTTCTGGTACGACACGCAGGGCGACCGCGTGAACGGTCTCCGCGATATGAGCTCGCAGCGGTACCGCGTGTTGTACCACACGAAGCAGGGCGGCCGCCGCTCCTTTCCCGCGTTCGACGGCGACAGGCTGGACAAGGACTTTTCGTTCTTCTTCTGGCGTCCATTCCCAGAGCGACGCGTGGCGATGCAGCCAATGCTGACCCTTGACGAGGGTGTCCATGCACGCCTCTCGGGCATCGCGATGGACGAAGCTCGCGACGAATACGAGTTCGTCGTCGCCCTGGAG
>CAYGTM010000341.1:0-3075 GCA_964352795.1 uncultured Phycisphaera sp. | reverse complement strand
GAGCCGCAAGCGGCGTCGGGCAGCTTGTTGCCAAGCCACTCGACCCAGTCCAACGCCCCACGCCGCTTGCGGCTCAGTTCGGGCAGGTCCGCGGGATTGGTCGGGGGTGTGTGGCTCGGGTCCATTGGAGTCTCCCAACAGGCGTGCGAATCGCAGGCAACCTACACCCGCCGGGCGGGGCAAGCAAGCCCTATCGTGGCCGATGTTCGGGGCGGTCCTTGCCCTTCCATCGGCTCACCGGAGAGGTTTCGCATGACCCAGCCCGACTTCCTCCGCCTGCCCACCACCCGATCCGACGCCGGCGTCGTGCTCGTGGGCGTGCCCTTCGACGCCACCACCAGCTACCGCCCGGGCACCGCCAGCGGCCCGTTGGCCGTCCTCGAAGCCTCCGCCCAGATCGACCTCGAAGACACCCGGCTGGGCCGCATCAGCGACCGCGGCATCGTCATGGAGCCCATCGAACCGTGGATCGCCGAACTCTCGGCCGCCGTCCGCCCCGACGCCGAGGTGCTGATCGAGGTCGAGGGCCAGCCCCCAGTCGATGAAGACGCCCGAGGCCGGGTGAACGCCGCGAGCGAGCGGGTGCGTGAGTATGTGCGGGAGACGGTCGCGGGCATCCTGAAAGCAGGCAAAACCCCCGGCGTCGTCGGCGGCGAGCACAGCGTGCCCCTGGGCGCTATCGAGGCCTGCGCCAAGCACGCGGGCGAGATCGGCATCCTCCAACTCGACGCCCACATGGACCTGCGCGACGCCTATTGCGGCCTGACCCACAGCCATGCCTCGATCATGCGCAACGCCCTCACGCTTGTGCCGGGCGTCAAGGCCCTGGCCCAGATCGGCATCCGCGATTACTGCCAGGAAGAAGCCGACTTCGCGCAATCGGCCAAGGTCATCCTGGGCAAGCCCGTGACCACGATCTTCGGCGAAGACATCGCCGACATCGGCGGCGACCCCGTGAAGTTCCAGAAACTCGTCGACAAGGCCCTGCACGCCCTGCCCGACACCATCTATGTGACCTTCGATGTCGACGCCCTGGAGGTCTACCTCTGCCCCAACACCGGCACCCCCGTGCCCGGCGGCCTGAGCTTCGCCCAGGCCGCCGCGGTCATCAAGGCCATCAAGGACAGCGGCAAAACGGTCGTCGGCTTCGACCTCGTGGAAGTCGCGCCCGATCCAGATCCAAGCCTGCGGTCGATCGACGCCGTGGTGGGGGCGCGGGTGCTCTACAAGTTGTGCGCGCTGGGTGGAGCCTAACCGAGCGCACGCCCCGGCCTCCACGGTGTATCGACCATCAACACGGATCAGAACGGCAGTTGCACGCCGAGTTGCACCTTGTGGGCCTCGTAGTCGTCGCCGAAGTCTCCCTCGTAGGCCAGGCGGACGTTGAAGCCCCCGCCGGTGCGAACGCCCAGGCCCACGGTTGGGCTGTAATAGTTGTCCACGGCGGCGTCGTCGAGGAAGTCTGAATAGCTGATACCACCGAAGATGTAGGCGTTTTCGCCGATGAAGTACGAGGCCTTGCCACCCACGCGGATGAAGTCCTGGGTCAGGGCGGGATCGAACTCGAACTCGTCGAGTTCGAGGGAGATCGAATCGAAGTGGGTGTAGCTCGCGGCCCCGCTGAAGAGCCAGTCGTCGATCTCATAGCTGGCCATGGCTGTTCCGCCCACGCCCCAGAACAGGCCGCCGGCGACCAACTCGTAGCTGCCCGAGCCGGCGATAAGGGCACCCGGGGCGATCTGGAAGGTAAAGCCCCTGCCGTCGTCCTGCTGGATAAGGCGGATGGGGATGTCCAGGTGCGCGCCGGCGGTGAACACGTCGGCCCCTTCCACGTCGTAATAGCTGATGGGGAACGAGGCGGCGATGCCCCAGTACCGATTGATGCGATACTCGAGACTGCCCGCGAGGTTGACGAAGGTGGTCTCGAAACCGTCGGCGTCGGAGATGCCCGCCTGGGTGTCGAAACGGACGCGTAGGCCGCGATCCGAACCGGGCTCGAACCATTGCACGCTGGCGGCGCCCACGGGGGCGTTCTCGCCCTGGATGCGACCATCCTGGCCGGTGCCGGTGTCCTCGTTGAACCCGGCTGTGTCGCCCACCGATTGCAGGCCGCCGTCCTGCTGCTGGGTCTGATACACGCCTGGTGATGGCGGTGCCGGCCGCACGATCTCGCCACTCATGATGCGGCGTTCGAGTCGTGTCAGGTCCTGGTGCTTGCCGAAGCGGTTGTACTTGTACGCCGCCATCTGGGCGGTGGTGGCCTGGGGGTTGCCGTCGGTGACGGCCACGAGCGAGCGCGTGTTGATCTCCCGGAGGAAGTCGGCCACGGTGGCCGAGCCATCCTTTTCGAGGAAGTCGACGATCTGGTCCTCGACATCGCCCGAAGCATCGGCGGTGAATACCAGCGGGTCGCCCTCGCGGCCCAGGAACTGGAGCGTGGCGGAGTTGCCATCGTCCGAGAGCGTGAAGTTGATGGCGTTATCGACGCCCGCATAGCGGAGCGAGGCGGCGAAGTCCACGCCGTCGAACATGGCAAACTCGCCCTGGGTGTCCAGGAGGTCCTCGACCAGGTCGGGCACCGACGAGCCGCCCACGATCAGGCTGCCGCCCATCGGGTCATTGGCGGCCACGAAGACGCGGAACAGGTCCTCGCCGTCGGCGGGAGCGGTCAGGCAGCCCGTCCCGGCAACGGCAAGCAGGCCGGCGGTCGCGGTTCGACGCATGGGAGTTCTCCTCTTGGGCGCGCAGGGGCGCGAAACGTTCCGGCAGAGGTCGGACCAGAACCGACCGGCCCGGGGTGTTATCGACCAATAGCCTCGGTCGATTGAATCCGAAGGCAGAACATGGCCGCCCTCGGGAGCAAGCGCCACGAGTGCGGCCATATGATGACCCCCGGGGCGCGAATCCAGCGTCCCCGCCGAATCACGGCGAGCACGGACGGGTCCGCAAAACCCCCGGAGGTGGCCTCGGGATGCCCAAACGAGAAGACATTCGCACTATCCTCGTCCTCGGGTCGGGGCCCATCGTCATCGGGCAGGGCTGCGAGTTTGACTATTCCGGTGCACAGGCCTGCAA
>CAYGTM010000340.1:0-3096 GCA_964352795.1 uncultured Phycisphaera sp. | reverse complement strand
ATCCAACCCCCGCTCCCGCCAACCGGCCCCGCACGGGCGAACGTCGCCCGCCGGTCCGCCGGCCTGTTCACCCCGATCCCCAACCCCGAAGCACGGAGGCTCTTGCCATGAAGATCGAACTGCGTCCCTTCGCCGACATCACCCCGTACGAGAACAACCCCCGGATCAACGAGGGCGCGGTCGATGCCGTCGCCGCGTCGCTGCGCGAGTTCGGGTTCCGCCAGCCGATCGTGGTGGATACCGAGGGCGTCATCGTCTGCGGCCACACCCGCTACAAGGCGGCGCTCAAGCTCGGGCTGGAGAAGGCCCCGGTGCATGTCGCCAAGGACCTGAGCCCGGCGCAGATCAAGGCGTACCGCATCGCCGACAACAAGAGCGGCGAGCTGGCCGAGTGGAACTTCGACCTCTTGCCCATCGAGCTCGGCGAGCTGCAGGCGATGGAGTTTGACCTCGCGTCGCTGGGCTTCGACGAGGAGGAGCTGACCAAGCTGCTCAACGCCGGCGGGAACGCGGGGCTGACCGACCCCGACGAGGTGCCATCGCCCCCCGATGAGGCGACCACGCGCCCGGGCGACATGTGGATCCTCGGCAAGCACCGGCTGCTGTGCGGCGATAGCAGCAGCGCCACAGATCTGGATCGCCTGCTCGATGGGCAGGTCATCGACCTGGTCAACACCGACCCGCCGTACAACGTGAAGGTCGAGCCGCGGAGCAACAACGCCATCGCGGCGGGCAAAAGCTCGTTCAGCAAGCAGGCCGGTAAGACGGGCGGCAAGACCCAGACGCACCACCAGAAGCTCGACCTTGCGCGGCACCCGGAGAAGGCTAAGCCGACCGGCAGCAAGATGCGGGCGAAGGACCGGCCGCTCGCCAACGACTTCGTCACCGACGACGCCTTTGACGCGCTGCTGCTCGCGTGGTTTGGCAACGCGGCGCGGGTGCTCAAGCCAGGCGGCTCGTTCTACATCTGGGGCGGCTACGCGAACCTCGGCAACTACCCGGGCCCGCTCGACGCGTGCGGGCTGTACTTCAGCCAGGGGATCGTGTGGGACAAGCAGCACCCGGTGCTGACCCGCAAGGACTTCATGGGCGCGTTCGAGATCTGCTTCTACGGCTGGAAGGAGGGCGCGGGCCACAACTTCTACGGCCCGAACAACGCGACCGACCTCTGGCACGTCAAGAAGGTCAACCCGCAGAGCATGGTTCACCTGACCGAGAAGCCCGTGGAGCTCGCGGTCCGCGCGATCCAGTACTCCTCGCAGCCGGGCGAGAACGTGCTCGACCTCTTCGGCGGCTCGGGCTCGACCATGATCGCTTGCGAGCAGCAAGGCCGGCGCGGGTTCCTGATGGAGCTCGACCCGCTCTACTGCGATGTCATCGTACAGCGGTGGGAAGCGTTCACAGGGAAGAAGGCCGAGCGGGTTCCAGCGAACGCTGTGGCCGAAGAGAAAGCCCCGGCGACGGCCGAGGCGTGAGGGAGGGGGACGCGATGCGGTCAGTCGCTCGGGCCCTTCTCTCGGAGGGCGTGGTATTCAGTCATCCCGTCGAGATGGACATCGGTCGTCGCCGGGAAGTTTCGCCGACGCTCGGTGGTGACGATGCCACGCTCGAGCAGGAACGCCAGCGCCGTGGCGGCCTGGGTGACCGGGATCTGCGCGGCGGCGGCGAGCGTCTCGACGGTGTCGCCCTCGCCATGCTCATCGAAGCGCCAGCAGACACGCTTGAAGGCCCACATCGTGCATCGGTGCTCGTAGGGCGAGCCGACCCTGGGGACGACGCTGCGCACCAAGCTGCCGTCTGTGTCCACGCGGAACGACTCGGTGCGCTCGGGACGGAGCTCTTGGTCGGGCCGGTACATTCAGCGCCCCCCCTTCGCATCCGCCGCGACGAACAGGCCGCGGTCGGTCTTCTTGAAGCGGGCCGCGTCGCCCTTCTTGGAGATCTCTCGGATGATCGCGGCGTAGAGCGTGGCGTGCGGCGTCTTGCCGCTGGTGGTCCAGCCCGCCGCAATCGCACGCTCGGCGATGGCCTTGGCAGCCAGGGGCTCGCTCGCTTCGGCGAGGACCTTCGCGGCGAGGTCGAGCCCGCTCGGCTTGCGATCCGACGCCGTCTTCTTCGATCGCGACTGCTTGGCGGCCTTGCTCTTCGCGTAGGCCTCCAAATTCGCGTCGTTGGCGATCTCCTTCGGGCTGGGCACCTCGTGGTCTTGCGGGACGGCCTTGGCCTTCCGGGCTCGCTTGGTCTTCGCCGCGCCCTCGGCTCGGGCGGCGCTCGCGGACATGCGGGGGGTCTTCTTGGCCGGGGCCTTCTTCGCAGCCGTCTTGCTGCTGGCCTTCTTGGTGGTCGTCTTCTTGGTGGTGGTCTTCTTCGTCATGTCGGTACTCCTTCGTGTTCCAAAAACAGCGAAGCCCGCAACGAGCGGGCTTCAGAGGGGTCGGATCTCGATGTCCCGGTTGCACGCCGGGCATGTGGTTCGTGTTGGCGGGGCCGATTTGCGGCCCGCTTCGTATGCCCGTTCGAGCGCTTCCTTGATCGACCAGACCGAGTTCTCGTGGAAGTCGAGGATGTCAATGTTGCGGGCCTCGAGGGTTTCGAGGCCGAGGGCCTCCCGGGCGATGCGGTTGATGGCGGTGTCGCGTGCTTTGCTCATGGTCGTCTGCTCCTTCGGGGTGCGGTGCGTTCAGTTGGCGTCGGCGTCGTCCGCCTCGGCGAGGAAGTCCTCGATGCGCTCTCGCTCCATCCCGCTCATACTCATCACCAGCTCGATCATCCCCTCGCGGATGCGGCCGAGGTCGCCCGGGTAACCCCAGTGCTTGTCGGCGAGCGCGGCCCGCTTGGCGTGGGCGTCGAGCTCCATCTGCAGGACGTCGATCAGGCGGGCGATGTCGCTGCGGCGCTTCGCGTAGGCCTGGCTGGCGGTCTCGTTCGTGGTCGTCTTGGCGTCGGTCATGGCGTGGTCTCCTTCGGGTGGTCTATGCCGCGGGGATCCGCCCCGCGTGTGACACATGAAGCCATGACATCCGGCAGAAGGGAAGGCGTACTGGCCTGCATTTGCAGAGGTTTTCGAGCTTCTGCGGCGAGGTGGCGGCACGGTCG
>CAYGTM010000339.1:0-3101 GCA_964352795.1 uncultured Phycisphaera sp. | reverse complement strand
GCGCCGAGCCCCGAGCCTTGTCGCCGCCTCCAGCACCGGCGCGCCGCCACCGACGGACGCCGAAGCGAGGAGCCGGCGATCGCACGCCTCGGCCATGTCCAACAGTTCTCGTCCATGCTGGGCCAGTACGGCTTTGTTGGCCGTCACGACATGAGCCCCGGAGTGCAACGCGGCCAGAATCGCTTCCCTGGCCAACTCGACACCACCCAACGCCTCGATCACGATGTCCGCGCCGCATCGCGCTACCTCCACGGCGTCGGTCGAAATGATGCGCACACCGAACTGGCGGAGTTGCCGATCGTGCTTTTCGACATCGCGCACCGCGACCGCGACCACTTCGAACCGCTCGGGCATCTGGTCGAGGAGCTCGAGCACGCCACCACCCACAACGCCCACACCGAGCAACGCCACGCGCAATGGCGGCGTTCGCTCACCGATTCCTCCGAGCACCGATGTTGCCCGCCCGACCTCGGTGACGTTCGTGGCGTTCACCCGCCCGACCTCGAACACAACACCACGCTCGCGCGCGAAGCGGACGGCCTTGTGCTGCAGGATCGAGCCATCCAGCCGCAACGCATCGCCGAACGAAGTCCGCTCGAATCTTCGCGGCGGCGGGCGGTCTCTTGTGGGGGGGCTCGCCGGGTCGCGCTCGTACAAACCATCCACGTCCTTGAGCAGCCGACATTTCCGGGCGCTGAGTCCAATCGCCAGCACGAGCGCGGGCCGGTCCGAGCCCCCGCGCCCCAGCGTCACCGTGCGCCCCTGCCCATCGAGCGCGAGGAACCCGGGAACCACGACTACACCGGACGAATCGAGAGATTCACGCACGCGCTGGGTATCGAAGCCCGCCGGCTGCGCGTCGAGCGCGGGCCCTTCGGCTTGCAGCCCGATCGCGGCGGGATCGAGCAGCACCGCCGTGACGCCGACGCGATCAAGACACCCGACCAGTTTCGCCGCACTCTCGCATTCGCCACAGGCCAGCACCGCCGCCGTGGCGTGCGCGTCGGCTACGAGGCCGTCGATCTGGCACGAAGCGAGCAACTCATCGGTTCGCCCAGCGAAGGCCGACACCACCGCGACAACATTCCACCCCTCGCGCCGCCAGCGGTAGATTTCGTGGACGGCAATGCGCAACCTGTGCTCGTCGGTCAGTACCGACCCGCCAAACTTCAGAACGATCAGGCCTGGGCACATGTCGCCACCTCCCCGGCCGCCCCGACCTTACTCGAAGCAAACGCGATGGCACGCTCCAGGTCGGCGATGATCGCCCCGGCCGGTTCGAGCCCAACACTCAATCGCAGCAAGCCATCGGCGATGCCGCACGAACGCCGTTGTTCGGCCGGCACGTCGGCGTGGGTCATGGTGGCCGGGTGGGTGATGAGCGTTTCGACCGAGCCCACATGCTCGACCAACGTGCAGAGGTCCAGCGCCTCGGCGACGAACCGGGCCGCTTCTACCCCGCCGCGTACCTCGAAACTGAGGACCGCGCCGTGGCATGGCGCGGTCCCACTGAGCACCGGCTTGTGCTGGCTCTCGGCCAACTCGCGCGACGCGCCGGTCGCCAACCCCGGGTAGTTCACGACCTCGACCGCCTCGTTCTCCTGCAACCACCGAGCGATGGTCATCGCTGTTTCGCTCTGCCTAGCCAGCCGCAGCGGCAGCGTCTTGAGCCCGTTGATGGTCGCCCATGCATTGAAGGGCGATTGGATGGCACCGGTGCATTTGCGGATGAAGCGAATACGCTCGAGCAGCTTGGTGTCGCGCGACACCAACGCCCCACCGAGCGCCAGCGAGTGCCCGTCGATGAACTTCGTCGTCGAGTAGACCGAAACATCGGCCCCCAGGTCCAACGGCTGCTGCAACACCGCCGTCTGGAACGTGTTGTCCACCGCCAGCAACGCCCCAGCCTCGCGCGCCACCGCGGCGATGGCGCGGATATCGCTCACTTCCAGGACGGGATTGCTCGGCGTTTCCACGAAGATCAACTTCGTGTTTCCACGCACCGCACGCCGCACGTCTTCCACGTCGGTCGTGTCCACGAACGTGGCCTCGATGCCAAGCCCGGGCAGCACCTCTCGCAGCAGCCGCACCGTGCCGCCGTACACCGAACGCCCGCAGACCACATGATCCCCTGCTCGCAGCACCGCCAGAAACAGCGCCGTCTCGGCGGCCAGGCCCGTGCCGAAGCACGCCGCCGGTGGCGCGTGCTCGAGCTGGCCCAGCGCGTCTTCCAGCACGGCGACCGTGGGGTTGCTGACCCGCGAATACTGGTGCGTCGGGTTGCTGCCCACCGCGTCACGCCGGAAGGTGGTGCTCTGGGCGATCGAGGCCGTCAGCGGCTCGCCGTCCCCACCGCCGCGACCGATGCTCGGGCAGAACGCAGACGGATCCGTGATATCGAAGCTGGCAACGTGTCCCATGCCGTGAACTCCTTCACAGCATCGAGAGCTTCCAGTGCTGGCGTGGACACGGCGAACAGTCACCGTTGGTTTGTCGAGTGTCGTCCGAGATGGACGGCCTCGACCGCATCGCTCCCCACGCCGGGGCTGGCCTCGGCACCGTGGCGTGGTCGTGATGACCCGCTCGGTTGCCGCCCGGGACCATGTGAGGCATCCCAGGACTCTTGATGCATGTCGGCAAGAGGGTAGCGGCCTTCCGGTCGCGGTCAACCTGCCCTGCGTCCAAATATGACGCGATATTCATCCAAGCTTCATCCCGACCAGGGGCATTGTGTGGTATGTCTGATATGTCCTGTCGTTCGAGAGCCCGCCGCCATCACCCGGCGTCCGGCGCGTGTGAACCGGCCGAGCCGTACCAGGCCGTCGATCACCGCGCCGGACGCCGTTCCTTACCCTCCGGCCCAACGACCTCCAGACAACGCCCGGCCAAAATGATACAGGATTCATCGTCGCCACATCGCGGGTTCACAATTCCGGACGAAACTATGGGCATGACAAGCATGGCCCATTGCCCGGGGGCGTACCACCGGCAGGGGGGGCCGAGGTTCGAGTCCGGTACGCGTGGAGAGTTGCCATGTTGGGTTGGGCACTCGCGTTCTTCATCGTGCACAGCATCTCCGCCCTGCTAGGGATCGGAGGCCT
>CAYGTM010000338.1:0-3105 GCA_964352795.1 uncultured Phycisphaera sp. | reverse complement strand
TCGCCAAGGATCACGACCCGCGGCCGACGCTGTCCCCGCGCGCGTGGGCGGCCCCCACGCCCCCCGCCGCCTGCCCCCCCCCGGCACCAGGGCCGGGCTGGCGCGCCACGAGCCCGCCGGCGGCCATCAGGCCCGCAGCGGCGACGACGCACAAGCCGCCCAACCGGACGGCACGCACGGCCGGGCTGGCCCACGGGCCGACGGTCTTCTGACGCTGGTTGAGGGCCACGGGAATCTCTCTCAATACCAAGTCACGCCCGGCGAACAACAGCCGGATCGGGCAGACGCTATCGGCCACCCGCACGGTTGTCCATCAACTGGAGTGGCGCAATCGGCACGAGCGCGGTACACTCATCGATGCCCGTCGTCGCAACTACAAAACCAACACCCGAGCCCAAGTCGAAGCTGCCCAAGCCCTTACGCCCCAAGGGCAAGGGCCTGCCCGACTGCCGCGTGTATGTGGGTGATTGCCGTGAACTCCTGCCCAACATCCCCGAATGCGCCAAGGGGCAGGTTGACCTTGTGTTCGCCGACCCGCCCTTCAACTGGGCCCGCGGCTACGACAAATGGGACGACTCGATGCCCGACGACCAGTACTGCGACGTGACGCAGAGCTTCGGGCCGCGGGGCGAGGTGACAGCGTTCACGCAGCGGTGGATCGACCTGTGCATCGACGCGCTCAAGCCCACGGGCAGCCTGTGGATCAATATTCCCGATGATTGGGCCGCCGAGATCGTGGTGCACCTCAAGCAGCGCCACATGCACATGGTCAACTGGTGTGTATGGCATTACCGCTTCGGGCAGAACACCACTAGCCGGTTCATCAATAGCAAGGTCCACGCGCTCTACTTCGCTAAGGACCCCTTTACGCGAACGTGGAACCCAGAGGCCGTGCTCGAACCGAGCGACCGAGCGAGCACCTACTTCGACCCGCGCACGATGGACAAGAAGGACGGCATGCCCGCGGGCCTGCGCGTGCCGATGGACGTGTGGTACGGCAAGAACATGGGCCGCATCCAGGGCAACAACATGGAACGGCGCGGCAAACACGACAACCAGTTGCCCGAGTTGTATCTGGCCCGCGTCGTGCAGAGCAGCAGCAACGAGGGGGATCTGGTGCTCGACCCCTTCACCGGCAGCGGCACTACGGCGGTGGCGGCCACGGCACTGGGGCGGCGATACGTCGGTTGTGAGTATTCGCCCGACATGGCCGCCAGTGCCATCGAGCGCGTAGGCAAGGGGCCCGTGCGCGACCTGCGCGCGCCGGCCCAAGCAACGGCGATCTTCAAACCAAGGCGGCGGGCGGCATCCGAAAGAGTGGGATAACCACAGAGGCACAGAGGCACAGAGAAGAGGGGATTGAGATAGATCAGGGTGAGGAAACTGGTCGGGAGCCGCTCACGCGACTTCTTCCCCCAACTCCTCCTCACGTCTTCTCTCTGTGCCTCCGTGCCTCTGTGGTTATCTTCTCTGCCAATAGCGAGGACACCCCGCGCTCGCGCTTGGGGCTCGGAAAGATGGGCCTACCGCGACACCCGGCCCGTCAGCGCCGCCAGGGCCTTGAGATCCTGGGCTTCCACGATGCGATCGATCTGGGCGTCGGGCACGCCCTTCTGCTTGAGCGCGGCGCGGGCGCTGTTCCAGAGGCGCTTGAGGGGGGCGGCCTTCCCTTCGGCGGTGGCGATATACAACTCGGACACCACCTCGGCGAGGCGTGTCTCGACGATGGCGTCCTTATTGGCGTAATAGCGGCCGACGATCTTCTGCTGGTTGGCTGAAAGATCGGGGCGTTTGGCCATGACGGTCGATCGACTTAGTGCGTATTGGTGGGCTTAGGCTTGCGGGGCGGGCCGGTCAGGTCGCGGATGCGCTTGTTGACGGCCTTGCGGGCGGCACGGCGGCGGCGCTCGCTGGGCTTCTCGAAGAACTCCTTGCGTTTGATGTCCTTCGTGAGCCCTTCCTTCTCGCAGAGCTTCTTGAAGCGCTTCATCATCTGTTCGACGGATTCCCCGCCGCGAGACTTGATGCGGATCGCCATAAGAACGTGAACCTCCATCCCCACTTCCAAACAGTCACCGGCCCATTCCACCAGGCCGCGATAACGGGAACCCGAAGGGTTGGTCCAGGAACGAGGCAAGTCAAGCCGGCGTAGCCTCGGCCATGCTCGTCGATATCTCTCCGCCGCTCTCGCCCGCCACGGCCGTCTTCCCCGGCGACACCGCCCTGTCGCGGAAAATCCTTATGGACACCGGCAAGGGCGACCACCTGACCCTGAGCACCCTGACAAGTACCGTGCATATCGGGTCGCACGCCGACGCCGAGAGCCATTACAAGCCCGGGGGCAAGAGCATCGACCAGCACCCCATCGGGCTGTACCTGGGCCCGTGCGTGGTCGCGCCGGTGCGGTGCGAGCGGGGCCGACGCTTCGGCCTGGACACCATCGACGAGAAGTGGCTCGACGCGATCGACGGCCTGACCACCAACGGCCAGCCCGGACGGCTGCTGCTCCAGACTGGCACCGGGGGCAGCCCCGGGGCATTCCCGAATGATCTGGCCGCCCCCGAGCCCGAACTGATCGACGCCCTGGTGGCGCGCGAGGTGCGGCTGCTGGGCGTGGACACCCCAAGCGTGGATCTGGCCGACGCGAAGGATCTGGTGGGCCACGCCGCGTGCGCGCGGGGTGGGGTTTCCATCCTCGAGGGGCTGGTGCTCGATGGGGTCGAGCCGGGCATTTGGGAGCTGATCGCCCTGCCGCTCAGGCTGGTGGGTTTCGACGCCAGCCCGGTGCGTGCGGTATTGAGGCGATAACCTCACTGGTTGCACATCAGCGGTTGCGGATTCCAGTTGCCCACATCAAGCCCGACATCAAGGTAGAAGGAGCGAGGACATGCCTTTTCGTGAGCCCCCGGTTGTTGAGACGCTCGAGCCCCGCACGTTGCTGAGCGTGAGTTTCATGCTCGACTACAGCTTCGACACGAACGGCTTCTTCGACGACGCCGGCCGACGGGAGGTCATCGAGGCGGCCGCCGACTATCTGGGCTCGCTGCTGAACGACTCACTGACGGCGATCATCCCCGGCGGGGGCAACAACTCGAGGTTGCAGTT
>CAYGTM010000337.1:0-3182 GCA_964352795.1 uncultured Phycisphaera sp. | reverse complement strand
GAAAGGGTGGGCCGCGGCACGCCGATGCGCTAACCCCACGCGAGCGCGAGGTGGTCCAGCTCATCGCCGAGGGGCACACCAGCAAGGACATCGCCGAGCGTCTGAGCACGGCGGTGAAGACCATCGAGTCGCATCGCACCAACGCGATGGGCAAGCTGGGGCTGCACTCGATCGCCGCGCTCACCAAGTTCGCGTTGCGCGAGGGGCTGACGCAGCTCGCCGATTAAGACCGTGTGTGTGGGGTATCCAAACCCGAACAGCTCGGTAGTTCACCCGATACCCGGGCGGTGGTGGCGCGCCGATACTCCTCCACGAACACCCACTCGGGCGGCAACCCCATGGATGGGATGGCGCACAACCAACCGGCGTGTTCGTGGAAGGCGGTCCAGCGATGGACATGCACGAAAATCTCTCACCCCTTGCCACGGCTTCACGCAACCTGGTCATCGAGCTCTCCAAGGGCGCCGACCCGGCTTCGGTGGAGGCCGGGTGCCGCGAGCTCCTGACGCAGAATACCAACGGGCTGGGGTCGGCCGACACGAAGGTGGTCGAGGTGGCCAGCGAGATCGTCCGCGGCGTGCTGTCGGGCGCGGTCATGCTGCGCTCGCCGGCCTTCATCGCCGCGGCCCGGGGCATGACCCAGACCGGGCCCTTGGGCGAGGCGGGCGACGCCGAGCGATTGGACATCTCCGAGCGCACCTGCCGCGAGGTGCGCGATAGCGACTACGCGTCGCCATCGGACTACTCCGCGACGCTGGTGGGCGCGGCCCCGGCGGCCCAGATGAGCCCCGACGAGCTCCGGGAACTGGTCGATCGCACGCCCCGGCCCGGGATCGTGCCCGAAGCCAGGGCAACGCCGGACAACTAGGGGCGTTTGCGGCCCGGGCGATGGGACTCGAAAAACCAGGACAGGGGGGATGCAATGAGGATTCCACGGAACGCGCTCGCCAGAGATCGGTGCTTCGCTCGGACGCTGCGGTCGATCGGCCTCATGCTCGAGGCGACCGAACGGCAGATGGGAACGGGCGTCATCGGCACGCCGCGGGCTCGAAAGAGGGGCGATCGCACGTACTCCTTCTGGCCCCGGTGGGAGGGGCCAGACCGCGACGCGGCGGCGTACCGAACCGTCATCGCCTGGGCCGACGAACTGGTGCAACACCAGGCTCGCGATCAGGCCTTGTTCGAGTCCCAGTGGAAGGGGCTCAACAGGGGACAGGCAATCAGCAGCGGACGGCCTGACAGGGCGCCGCACAGACCAGCTTTCCAGGGCATTCCAGGCCGAACCACGAGCCGGGCCCCCAACACATCGCCATCCGCACGAGCGATGGCACTACCAAGGAGTTCGAACCATGACCCAAGAAAACACGACCAAACCGCAAGCCGACAAGTCCGAGGCCCACAAGCCCGAAAAGGATGGTCAGCCCTCGACCGGCTCGTCCGCACAAGGACAGGGTCGCCAGCAGGAAGCCCACCAGGGCAAGCGGCCTGACCAGCATGACGGTCAGAAGGATGGCCAGAAGGACGGCCAGAAGAACCCACAGAAGGATGACAAGGACGGCAAGGCAGGCCCGGTCGTCGTGACCGAGCGCGACAAGCCCATGACCCAGCCCAAGCGATAGACGCTCGATTGCTGGCCCACCGTCCGATGCGTGAAGATGCTTCGGGCGGTTTCGGAGGGAGATTCGCCCGTGGTGTGGCAGCACCACGGGCGGTTTGAGAGAGAGTCGAGAGAGAGACTGCTTCGGGCGCGAAAGCGCTCGAAGTGGTTCAGAATGACCCAGCCCAGCACCAACAACCACGATTCAGTGGCCGCCCGAGATGACTTCACCGACCTCCAAGAGCAGGACCCCGAAGGCCCTGGATTGGATGTGCATCCTTCCAGGGCGAGCATCGCCAGGGCGCTGTGCGTAGCGGTGCCGGTGGCCGGCGTTGGGATCGCCCTGGTCTTGTGGTTCGGTGGGGCGGGGCTCGCGCTGCTCGCCCTCGCCCTGACCGCCGCGGTGGTTGGCCCTCCGATCGCGCTGGTGTGGCTGCGTGCGAACGCCCACGATCGGATGTTCGAGCGGGCCCCGGACTCGATCGAGTTCACACGCCGCAGGCGGCTGCGGGGCCTGCTGATCGGGCGGAGCCGCCGCGATCTCCAGAAAGCCGAAGACACCGCGGCCCAGCAACGCCAGGACGATGATGGCGGCCCGCCCGAGCCCGCCAAGCGATCAAACCAGGCCGCGGGCTCCGAGAGTGGTGCCAGCGTGGGTGCAACGCCATTGTGAGGAACTGGTGAAGAAGCCTCTGGGGCCGCCCTGAGAAGGCGAGATGGGCACTATCCTCGCGGGATATCCGACCTTCCCGTTGTCCCCTGAAGAGCCCGCCATGCACAACGTGTTCGCTCTCGTCTTCGCCCTGGCTGGCTTGCTGGGCCTTGGCCTGTCGCCCGAGACCGAGGCTGGCCCTCTCGTGCTCGCCCACCGCGGTGCTTCGGGTCACCTGCCCGAGCACACGCTGGCGGCGTACACGCTGGCGTGGTCGATGGGTGCCGATTATCTCGAGCCTGATGTGGTGCTGACGAAGGACGGCGTGGCCATCTGTGCGCACGACGTGAACATGGAGCGCGTGACGGACGTGGCCGGGCGGTTTCCCGAGCGGGCCCGTGAGGATGGGAAATGGTATTGGATCGACTTCGCCCTCGACGAAGTACGCACGCTGCGGGTGACCTACGGGGGGTTGGATGGGCAGAGCGGCGGGGCGGTGCCGACGTTCGAGGAGTTCTTGGGGCTGGTCGATCGGCTCAACGCGATTGGTGGAGAGGACGGACGCTCCCGCGTGGGTGTGATTCCCGAGCCCAAGCAGCCGGCGTTCCACCGGCAACACGGCTGCAACGTCGAGCGGGCCGTCTGGCTCGCGCTGTCCGGGCATGGGTATCACGCGCACGACGATCCGGCCGTCATCCAGTGCTTCGACCTCGACGCGCTCGAAGGCGTGCGCGATGCCGGGGCGACGCTCCGCCTGGTATGGAATGTTGGTGAAGCACCCAGCGACGCCGACCTGGAGCGGGCGGCGGCGTTCTGCCACGGGTTGGGCGTCAATCGCAAGTTGCTCGAAGACGAGCACACGGGCGAGCCCCTGCCCTTCCTGGCCAGGGCCCACGAAATGGGCCTGGCCCTGTACCCATATACCTTCAAGGA
>CAYGTM010000336.1:0-3187 GCA_964352795.1 uncultured Phycisphaera sp. | reverse complement strand
CGTTCATGTCCACGCGGCGGGCGCCGGCGGAATAGAGGCTGTTGAACATCGCCATATCGTAGAGGTCGGTGCCCTCGTCGAAGTTGAGGTTCGAGTTCTGGCAGTTGTGCAGTGTTTGGAAGAGCCACACGTCGCGCTCGTCGTTGGGGTACGTCGTGTCGGCCGGATCATGCACCAGCGTGTGGACCGACCAGATCGCGCAGCCGGTCACCGGGTCGGCCTGCATCTCGGCGAAGTCGGCCCACGCGTTGGCCGAGCCGGTGTAGGGGTACGACGGGCCGGTGCGGACCGTCATCTCACTGTTGGGCACGATGCCCGTGTAGCTGCTGTTGAGTGTGACGCGCCGCACCTGCGGCCAAGTCGTGGCGTCCGAGTAGGTGTACTCGATGTAGGCCACGCCCTGCTGGGTCACGCCGATGACCGGGTGGTAGCGGTCGCCGTCGCCCGCGTCGAGGCGGCCCTTGGCGACGATGCTTGGCTGCCACCCGCCCACGGTGGTCGCTTCGACGCCAGCCAGATCGGGATCGATGACGTACCACTGCACCACGAACTGGTCGCCCGGTTCCGGGGCGGTCGTGTTTTCGACCCGCGCGGCGTGATGCACGGCGAAGATTCGCGGGTCGTCGTTGGCGTCCTTGACGAGCACGCCCTGGATCAGCGCGCGGGGCACGTTGGGGCCCCAGCCGCCGGTGTCGGGCGTCTGCGGTTCGACCGTCGGCTGCTGGAAGTACTCGAAGCCCGTGCCCACGATCGGGTCGTCGAGCTCGATGGGAGCAGGCGTGCCCGTGCCGAACCTGGTGCTTTGGGCGTACTGCCACTGCGATCCATCGAGCCACATGCAGCCGATGCGGATGTCGACGCCTGGGGAGCCAATGGGCGTGGGAGGCAAGCTCAGGACGAACTGCCGGTTCTCGAACTCGACCTCCTCGAAGGGCTCCTGCACGGCGTAGTGGTACTCGTGGCCGTCGTTGACGCCGGCCAGTCCCGCAGGCGTAGTGAATGTGTCGGCTTCCAGTTCGTTGAATCGCATAAACGTCCACGTGCTGGCCGGCGGCTTCTCGCCCTCGAGGATGGAGAGCGTCCCGCCCGTGCCGTGCGACGTGGGGATGATGACCATACACTCGCGGAACCCTGCCAGCGAGAGGATGTAGGCCGCCTGCTCGTCGATGGAGATCTGGGGCTTGTCGACAATGCCGGAAGTAGAACCTACGCCCCCAAGGCTCGAGTAGGGCGCGTGGGCACCAGCTCGATAGGGCACGATGAGTTCGTCTTGCAGATTGAAGTAGGTGTCCGCATACGTGGCGGTCAAGAAATCGCCGGAGTAAATCCACCAATCCTCGGTACCGAGAGAGTCGAGTTCGTTGAGCCCCTCCATCGACTTCGAAATGGCGATGTGCAGGGCCGAAAGGTCATTGTCGCCGCTCCCAAAGACTTGCGTGCCCGCCGTCGTCGGTCGCCTGCCGTTGGTCTCGCTGTACACCATCCACAGCCGCCCGCTCTGCGTGTGGTACTCGACCTGCGGGTCGAAGAAACGGCTGGGGAAGTCGTTGGCGCCGGTCCCCACGAACGTGTCGATGCGCAGGAAGGGCCAGTCGGTGTCTCCGACCTGACGCGAGTCGAGCTCGTTGCCCAGGCGGTCGAACAGGACCATCTGCATGTTGCCCGTCGAGACCACACCCTCGGCGTTCGCGCCCACGCCCGCGTCGCTGTTGAAGAAGCCGAAGTCGTCGTCGTCGTCGGTGGTCCAGGCCAGCGTGTTCACTTGGGCCGATGTGGCGGCCGTCATGGCGGCCAAAGCGAGGAGGCTGGCGATGCTGCGTTCATTCTTCATTGCACTATCTCCCACAGAGTTTTCGGCGACCGACGCACGCCGGCCACACACCGCTACAGCATAGCGGCTGTACGGCCCACAGCTCCTCGCTTGGCCAGTAGAGAACAAGAATGCGGTTTGGGCTTGCTTACACGGTGATCATGGCGCATAATTGCTCTATGAGCACCTGCCGCATCTGCGTAATCTCCGCCATTGCCGCCTTCCCCGCGATAGTTCCGGCCCAGTGCCCCCACGAACAACTCTTCTCGGCCTCGGACTTCGCGGAGGCATTTGGCCTTGCCGTGGCAATGAACGACCAGCACCTGCTCGTGGGCGATGTGTCCGAGTACTCCCTCTGCGGCGACCCGTTCTGCTCCAACGGGCTGGCCTATGCGTACGAGCGCGACGCCGATGGCGAATGGACGCTGACGCAGGTCATCGAGCCGTCGGACCTGGGCTGGAACCACCAGTTCGGTCTCACGATTGCGATCGATGGAGACCGCGCGATGATCTCGTCGGCTCGGCTCGGGCTGGGTAGTCCAGCCCTCTATGTGTTCGAGTACGATGGCGAGCGGTGGATCGAGACGGAAATCATCGAGGGGGCCACGATCATCCACGCACTTCGCGGCGACACGGCGATCTCGGGGGTGGACGAGGTCTGGGTGCTCGAGCACGATGGCGTGCAATGGAGCGTGAGTGCGCAACTCACCAACCCCGACGTCCCCGTGGGCCGTTCGGACTACGGCTCGGCCGCGGCGATGAGTGACGAATGGATCGTGGTCGGGGCATATCTCGAGGGTTTGGTCGTCGCCAGCGGTGGCGCGGCCTACGCCTATCGCCGCACGCCCGATGGCGATGTCGAACTCGCCCAGAAACTCGTCGCCCCCGACATCACGCAAAGCCCCCGTTTCGGCTGGTCGGTGGCGATGCAAGGGGACGAACTCTTCATTGGCGCGCCCCTCTCGACACGCGACCACTTCCGCCAGGGCGTGGTCCACGTCTACCGCCTGCGCGACGGCGTATGGGAGCCCGTCCAGGAAATCACCCACAGCCAGGCCGACGGCAACGACTTGTTTGGCATGTCACTCTCGGTCCACGGCGACCGGCTCGTCGTCGGCACGACGCGCGACGGCTCGCCCTCGGGCGGCAGCGGCGCGGCGTACGTCTTCGAGCGTGGCCCCGACGGTTGGTGGGTGCAGGCCGCCAGCCTGTTCGCCAGCGAACCCACCTTCGAGTATGCCCGCCGCGTGGCGGTCTGGGGCGACACGGTAGCCATCGGCGCACCCGACGGCCTCGCCGCCGGTGAACCCACGGGCGTTGTGGATAGTTTCGACCTGGCCTGAGAGACCTGACCCACCCCCCGAGAGGCCGACCGGG
>CAYGTM010000335.1:1302-3188 GCA_964352795.1 uncultured Phycisphaera sp. | reverse complement strand
GAGTCCTCCGCGAGGCCAGCTTCGACCCCAAGCTGCCCACCTACTTCCTGCTCAGCGGCACGATCGTGCTCGCTGTCCTGATTGTCACCATCCCGCTGGCGATCGTCTACTTCGTGATCGGGCGATTCTTCATCAACAAGTACATCGAGCGCATGAGCTGCACGCTCACCGAACGCACCCTCGAAATCCGCAAGGGCCTCATCAACCGCGTCGAGAGCACCATCCCCCTCGAAAAAATCACCGACCTCCAGATGATCCAGGGGCCAATCATGCGCGCCTTCGGCCTGCACGGCTTCAAGGTCGAGACCGCCGGCCAATCGTCCGGGCCCGGTTCGAGCCTGGTGAGCCTGATTGGTATCGTCGACGCACCCGGCTTCCGCGAGGCCGTCCTCGACCAGCGCGACGAGCTGGCCGAGGGACGGGGGCGATCATCCAAAACTTCCGATGCCTCTGGCAAGCCCGAACTGGCCGGCGACGCCGTTGCACTGCTCGCCGAGATACGCGATGCGCTGCACCGCGTGGAGCGAACGCTCGAAGGCCGTCGGGACATCTGATCAGCATGAAAAAAACCCGGCCTCGAAAGGCCGGGTGTGCTTCTGTATTCAAGCCGAAACCGGATTAGCGACGACGGCGGACGGCGGCCAGGCCACCGAGGCCCAGCAGCGCGAGGCTAGCCGGGGCGGGGACGGCGGTGATCTCGACGTCGTCAATGTACCAGCCGGTGCGCTCGACGACGGTGCTGGTCAGGAAGTTGAAAGTGATGTCCACGCTGCTCAGACCGGCGTAGTCGTTCAGGTCGAGAGTGACCTGGCGCCATGAGTCCATGGAGTCGCCGTTGCTGAGGTACTCCTGGTTGCCGTTGACGATGACACTGGCCATGTCAAAGGTCGCGCCACCGCTGTCGCTCCACTCGTAGAACGAAAAGGTGATGTCGGTCAGGCCGGTGAAGTCGAAGGTCTGGCTCAGGTCCTCGTCTGCACCAGGGCTGTGGTCGCCGCCGATGACGGTGCCCCAGATGAAATCGCCGCTGAAGCCCCCAGTGGGCTCGGTGCTGCTGAAGCCACCCACGAACCCGGTACCCACGCCGCGCTCCCAGTCGCCGGTGATGCCGCTGGGACTCCACCCGCCACCGTCGGCCTCGAAGTCAGAGAAATACACGGTCGACTGAGCGGCAGCCATCGAAGCGGCCCCGGCCATCGTCACAAGAATCATTGCGTTGCGCATGTCTTTACCCTCATCCTGGAGTTCTAGGTTGACCAGTGCGGACAACCCCTACGAGAATTCAAACCAAACGAACCCTCTTACTTCTAGCATAACGGCAATCTAACGACAATGCGAGCCTATTTTGGGCGGGGTACAACTTTTTTTGAACATTAACCTTGTTTAGCTTGATATTATTATCCTGTTAGGTATAATTATCGGAGCACGAATGGACATCACGCCATCGGCCCGAACAACCCCTGCTTCAACGCCCGCTCCAGGTAGTGGATATCCACAGGTCCATCGCGGAACGCGCTGTGCTCGAGCAATCGCAGGTGCAGCGGGATGACCGTCTTGATCGGCCCCACGCGGAACTCCCGCAGAGCACGTGCCATCCGGGTGATGCAGGCCTCGCGGTCTTCGCCGTGGGCGATCAACTTGCCGACCATCGAGTCGTACGTCGGGGGAACCATGTATCCTGGCACGACGTGGGTGTCCATGCGGATGCCGGGCCCGCCGGGCATCTCCCAGGTGTCGATGCGCCCGGGGCTTGGCATGAAGTTGCGGGCGGGATCTTCGGCGTTGATACGGCATTCCATCGCGTGCCCGTTGATGGAGATGTCCTTCTGACGCAGGCCCAGCTTCTCGCCCGCGGGGAGGCGGATGGAGTGGGTCCGGGTGTCCGG
>CAYGTM010000335.1:0-1292 GCA_964352795.1 uncultured Phycisphaera sp. | reverse complement strand
GGGGATGGCCTCGCCGGCGGCGATGCGGATGGACATCTGGACGATGTCCACGCCGGTGATCATCTCGGTCACCGGGTGCTCGACCTGCACGCGGGTGTTGACCTCGAGCATGTAGAAGTTCTGCTCGTCGTCCATCAGGAACTCAACCGTCGCGGCCCCGGCATAGCCCGTGGTGCGGATGAGCTTGGCGGCGCTCTCGCACACGGCGTTGATCTTCTTGCGATCGACGCCGGGCGCGGGGGCCTCCTCGATGAGTTTCTGGTGGCGGCGCTGCATCGAGCAGTCTCGCTCAAAGAGGTGGATCGAGTGACCGTGCTTGTCGCCCAGCACCTGCACTTCGACGTGCCGGGCGTGTTCGAGGAACTTCTCGATGAAGACCGCTCCGTTGCCGAAGGCGGCCTTGGCCTCCTGCTGGGCCTTCTTGATGTTGGCGCGGACGGTGGCCTCGTTGTGGCACACGCGCATGCCGCGACCGCCGCCGCCGAAGGCCGCCTTGATGATGACCGGGAAGCCGATCTCCCGGGCGACCTCGACGGCCTCGTCTTCTTCCTCGATGGCGCCCTCGGACCCGGGGAAGATCGGCACCTTGGCGGCCTTGGCGGCCCGCTTGGCGGCCACCTTGTCGCCCAGCGTGCCCATCGCCTCGGGGCTGGGGCCGATGAACTCAATATTGCAGTCGCGGCAGATCTGGGCGAAGTCGGCGCGTTCGGAAAGAAAGCCGTACCCGGGATGGATCGCGTCGGCGTCGCTCACCTCGGCCGCCGCGATGATCCGCGGGATGTTCAGGTAGCTGTCCTTCGAGGGGCCCTGCCCGATGCAGATGGCCCGGTCGGCCAAACGGAGATACGGTGCGTCCTTGTCGGCCTGCGAATACACGCACACCGCCTCCACGCCCAACTCCCGGCAGGCCCGGATGATGCGCAAAGCGATCTCACCACGATTGGCAATAAGGATGCGTCGGAACATCGGTCAGGCGGGCCTCACCATGAACAACGCCTGCCCGAACTCGACCGCGTCGCCGCTCTTGACGCACACCCGCTCGACGGTGCCGCTCGTCTCGGCCTTGATCTCGTTGAAGACCTTCATGGCCTCGACCAGGCACACCACGCTGTCGGGCGTGATCGACGTGCCCACGCCCGCGAATACCGGCGAGTCGGGGTCCGGGGCCGAATAGAACGTGCCGACCATCGGAGACTCGATGGCCACCAGGCCGTCGTCGGCGGAGTTCGCGGCCGGAGCCGAGGGGGTCGAGCCACTCTGGGCCGGTTGGGCGGGGGCGGCTTGTGGGGCAT
>CAYGTM010000334.1:1195-3188 GCA_964352795.1 uncultured Phycisphaera sp. | reverse complement strand
CACCACCACCACGATCACCGAGATCGTGTTCTACTCGGTCTGGATCGACCCGCCCGTGATCCTGGGCGGCGATTGGTACATCTACGAGTTCGACGAGCGTTCGGCCTCGCCGGGCGCGCTCATCGTGGGAGAGGCCGACGCCGCCATTGACGTGGTGGACAGCGGTCTGGTCAGCGACACATTCGGCACCATCTATCGCAATACCATGACCGTGCGCGTGCCGCTCGAGGCCGGCCGCTACTTCCTGGGCTTCCGCACCCATTGCGCTCCGGGCGATGGCAAGCCCGTCAACGCCCCGCTGCACCCCGAATGGGCCAACGGCGACGCCACCGCCCAGTGGAACTTCTCTGCCCTGCCCAGCGGCGAGGTGTTCGAGCCCTGGGTCCCCATGACCATCTTCAACCCCACACCCAAGGAGTGGGCCTTCGAGCTCCGCGGCACCATCGCCCTCGACTGCGCCGCCGACCTTGACATGGACGGCGACCTGACCATCTTCGACTTCCTCGAGTTCCAGAACCTCTTTGACGCCGGCGACCCCCTCGCCGACTTCGACGGCGATGGCAGCCTGACGATCTTCGACTTCCTGGCCTTCCAGAACGCCTTCGACGCCGGCTGCGAGTAATCGACTCCCACTCGCTGGCGTGTCGTCAAACCGCAACATGATGCACCACGGCGTTGCGTGCAGCCACCATCGGGCCGTCCGGTAAACCCGGATCGGCCCGCTTTGCCTTGAATCGCCCTGGTTATCAGCCATCAGCGGGTTTGGCACCTGGGTTGAATGTGTTCAGGCGAGCCGTCCCGGGTGCGGGCCGGCGACATTCCCAGAGAGGCTGACAAATGAAAAGCGTCCTCAAGGTTTCCGACAGCGGCAAGCGCATCATGCTCCTTACGGTGCTGAGCTTCATCGCCCTGATGTAATCCGAGACGAGGCCCCAGCGTAAGCTTTCGCTCTTGCCTCACTTTCTGCGCAAAGAGAAAGCCCGGGCTTGCACCCGGGCCTCTATGCGTTGCAGAGTCAGGACGACAGGATCAGAACTCGATCTTGTTCGTCCCCATCGCGTCGTGGTCGTCCATGCCGCCGCGGGTCGGGCTCGCGTCGGCCGAGTAGGAACCGTCGCCCGCGTCGCCCCATTGGGCCCGCTTGAGGCTCAGGCCGATCTTGCGATCGCTGATGTCCACCCGCAGGATCTTGACGTCCACCTCGTCGCCGGCCTTGACCACCTCTTGGGGGTCTTCGACCTTGTGGTCGGCCAGTTCGGAGATGTGCAGCAGGCCCTCGAGATCATCCTCAAGCTCGACGAACACGCCGAAGTTGGTGATCTTGGTGACCGTGCCGCGCACCACCATGCCCGGCTGATAGGCCCCGGGGATGGCGTTGAGCCAGGGATCTTCGGTGAGCTGCTTGACGCCCAGGCTGATGCGCTGCTTCTCCTGATCGACATCGAGCACCACGCACTGCACGGTATCGCCCTTGGTGACGATCTCGTTGGGGTGGGTGACCTTCTTGGTCCAGCTCATGTCGCTGACGTGCAGCAAGCCATCGATACCGGGCTCGATCTCGATGAACCCGCCGTAGTTGGCCAGGTTGCGCACCGTGCCCTCGATGATCGTGCCGGGGGGGTACTTCTCGGCCACCAGTTCCCAGGGGTTCACCTCGGTCTGCTTCATGCCGAGGCTGATTTCCTGCTTGTTCTTGTCGATGTCGAGCACGACGACCTCGACCTTCTCGTCCACCGTGACCACCTCGCTGGGGTGGTTCACGCGGCGGGTCCAGCTCATCTCGGAGATGTGGACCAGGCCCTCGATGCCGTCTTCCAGACGCACGAACGCGCCGTAGGACATGATGTTGACCACCTCGCCCGTAATGCGGCTGCCCACGGGGTACTTGGCCTCGATGGCCTCCCAGGGGCTGGGGTCCTTCTGCTTGAGCCCCAGGGCGATCTTCTCCTTCTGCATGTCGATGGAGAGGACCTTGACCTCGATCTCGTCGTCG
>CAYGTM010000334.1:0-1185 GCA_964352795.1 uncultured Phycisphaera sp. | reverse complement strand
CTCGCTGGGGTGGTTCACCCGGCTCCAGCTCATGTCGGTGATGTGCAGCAGCCCGTCGATGCCGCCAAGGTCGATGAACGCGCCGAAGTCGGCCAGGTTCTTGACCACGCCCTTGACGATCGTGCCCTCGGCCAGCGTGTCGAGCAGGCGCTTCTTGGCCGAGTCGCGCTCCTTCTCGATGAGCCGCCGGCGGCTGATGACGATGTTGCGACGCTCGGTGTCGATCTTGAGCACCATCGCGCGCACCGAACGGCCCACGAAGTCGCGCACGTCGTGCGGGCGGCGAACATCCACCTGGCTGGCCGGCAGGAACACCGGCACGCCGATGTCCACCAGCAGCCCGCCCTTGATCTGCTTGACAACCTTGCCCTCGACGATGTCGTCTTCTTTCGTGTTGTCGACGATGCGGTTCCAGGCCATCTGCCGGTCGGCCTGGCGCTTGGACACCTCGACCACGCCGCTGGAACCTTCGATGTTCCGCAGCAGCACGTCGACGCTCTCGCCGATCTTGGGCTCGTCGTCGAACTCCTCGCGGGGCACCAAGCCCTCGCTCTTGAGCCCGACCTCGATCACCACGTCGTCGCCGGCAAAGCCGATAATCCGGCCCTTGATAATCTTGCCAGGTTCGAGGTCGGAGATCTGGTTGTTCAGCAGGTCGTTCATGTCGCCTTGGGCGACGGCGTCGCCCAGTGCTTCACGAACCATCGCCTCGGCCTCGCTGTCATCCAGGCCAAGCGATGCGATCAGGGTTTCATCCACCATAAAGTTGCGTCTCTCAGATCGGTCGTGCTCGTCGCCCTGGGGCCGCCGGGTCCGCAAGGTCGATCGACACGCCGCCGTGCCGGCTCGCACGCCCCGCGGGCGTACCTCACAAGCCGACCCGCCCGAAGGCGGCATTGGGTTCGTTCTGGGTTCCGGGGCGCCACCACAACGCCTTGACACGTCCGGACCGGCGGAACGGGAACTCGATGCTAGGCGCTCCCCACGATGGGCAGAACCCAAGCAACCGTTCGGCTCACGGCTGGTTCGAGGTCAATAAATGCACACCCAGAGGCCACGGGCACTCCGATAATCCCCACCCAAGGATGCGATTTTTCGTCGCGTTCCGGCTAGTCTTAGAGCTCAACGCGGCACGCCAAGACGGCCGGCCGGGCCTGCCCCGACAGCCGACGCCCGGCGGGCGGT
>CAYGTM010000333.1:431-3188 GCA_964352795.1 uncultured Phycisphaera sp. | reverse complement strand
GCAGTGCCCGCCGAGCCCGGGGCCGGGGTAAAACGGCATGAACCCGAAGGGCTTGGTGCTGGCCGCCTCGATGACCTTCCACACGTCGATGCCCATCTTCGTCAGGATGAGCTTCATCTCGTTGACCATCGCAATGTTGACAGCCCGGAAGATGTTCTCGAGCAGCTTGGCCGCCTCGGCCACCTCGGCGCTGTCCACGCGGTGCAGGTTGTCGATGCCCTTGGCGTACATCTTCATCGCCAGATCGGTGGCCGTCTCGTCGAGCCCGCCAACGAGTTTGGGAATGGTGGTGGTGCTGTGGCTCGTCCGGCCCGGGTCCTCGCGCTCGGGCGAGTAGGCCACGAAGTAGTCACGCCCGCACTCGAGACGCACACCCCGCTTGGTCGCCTCGCGCTCGATGGCTTCGAGGAACTCGCCCCGGGTCGTTCCGGGATAGGTCGTCGATTCGAGCACGATGAGCTGCCCGGCCCGCAGGGTCTTGCCGATCTGTTCGCCGGCGATCACGACGTAGCTCAGGTCGGGCTCGTGGTGCGCGCCCAAGGGCGTCGGCAGGCACACGATAAGCACGTCCG
The DNA here is from genome assembly GCA_964352795.1 of uncultured Phycisphaera sp. Taxonomy (GTDB): domain Bacteria; phylum Planctomycetota; class Phycisphaerae; order Phycisphaerales; family UBA1924; genus JAHCJI01. Next base: position 2,616 of record CAYGTM010000333.1, on the reverse strand, counting down.
TGTCGGCCAGACGTTCGAAGTCGGCGCTGGCCTCGAAGCGTTCGCTGCCCGAGAGCGTCCGGGTCATCTCGTCGCCCAGGTGCTTCAGGTAGTTCTCGCCCCGCTCGAGGGCCTCGATCTTCGACGCATCGACATCCAAGCCCAGCACGGGCAGCCCGCCCGCGTGCAGGCTGGCGGCCAGGGGCAGGCCCACATAGCCCAGGCCGATCACGCCCACCAATGCGGTGTTCGTATCAAGTTTGGTATTCAGGCTGGCCGCAGCCGTTGCGTTCATGGTCGCTTCGCTCATATCTAGGTCTACTCCGGGGGTGCCCCTTGGCTATCGGCCATCGTGGGGGCCGGCATGATCGTACCAGCGGGCTATCGGTCCTGGGTGGGAAAGACCACGCTTCGCACGGCGGCGATCAATGAATCTTGCGCATAGGGCCCGATCGCCCCGCTCGCGGTGATCTCGTCCAGACGACCCAGACGCTCGACGAGTTCGGTTTCGTCCATCGCCACGGCCACCTTGCCCAGTTCGCTCAGCCGCCTGGCAGTGGCCACCTGGTGGTCGTTGCGGGTCTCTCGCAGGTCGCCCCGCCGTGGCAAGACCAAAATGGGCTTACCCATCGTCAGGGCCGTGATGATCGACCCCATGCCCGCGTGGGCCACGATCACGCTGGCCGCCTTGGCCCGCTCGGCAAACTCGGGCGGCTCCAGGAACCCCACATGCTCGATGTGCTTTGGCACATACTCGGCCGGCCCGATCTGGGCGAACACGTCGGTTCGGCCCGCCTCCCCGGCCCATTGGTCCACGGCCCGGATCATGCGGTCAAAGGCCATCTGCGCGCCCACGGTGACGAAGATCACAGCACGCTCCCGTGGCACGCCGGCCCGTTTTCACCGGCCAAATGCGGCCATTGCGTCAGCCAGAGCGTGGCCTGATCCTTCACGAGCATCCCGGTCATCGACATCTCTTCCACGTTGGCGATGCTGTCCAGCCAGATCGTGCGAGCGCCCATCATCTTGCCCAGGCGGATGGCAAAATACCCGGGTGCCGCCCCGGTCGAGACCACCACGTTGGGCCGCACGCGGAGCATGATCCAGACCAGCCGTAGGGCCATCTTGAGCAGGCCCACCTTGTCCCAGCGGGTGGCGTCGTTGATGGTCACGAACCGCTGGCCCGGCACGTCGCTGGCGTACGCGGGCCGGACGCTGACGTAGGTGACGCGGGCCCCCTCGAAGGCCGGCCGCAGACGGAGCAACTGCACCCAGTGCCCCCCGCCCGAGGCGATGGCCAGCACGCGCGGGGTCTGTTTGGATGTCTTCTTCTGGACCACTACCCGCTCTCCCGCCCGTTGCGATGGCTATCGGCTGCTCGCCGTTGGGCCATGAGGGTACGAGCGATCATGCCGGCCAACCGTCACGGGGTTTGCTTTCCGCCGGCCCCCACCGGGTGTATACTGGCCCCTGACGCCGCCGGACGATGTCCGACGGCCTTGGGGCAGATAGCTCAGTTGGTAGAGCACGGCATTGAAAATGCCGGTGTCCCCGGTTCAAGTCCGGGTCTGCCCATTGCCCAGAATATTCACCTCTTTCGGCCGCTTCGTGTGGTTCCAACGAAAGGCGGGTGCGGGCGTGAATCCATCGACTCCGAACACTTCCCGAAGGCTGGCGTGGCCGCTCGTGGCCTGTGTGCTGGTACTGAACGCCTGCCAGGGCAAGCCACGGGTGGCCGACCTGGCCGCCCTGTATAACACGCCGGCCCAGCAGATCGGCGAGGCGCGCACGCCCGTGGTGGTCATCCCGGGCATCCTGGGCTCGCGGCTCGAAAACCGCGTCACGGGCCAGAAGGTCTGGGGCTCGTTCACCTATGGCGCGGCCGACGCCGACAGCCCCAAGGGAGCCCGCGAGATGGCCCTGCCCATGGCCCTGGGCGTGCCGCTCAAAGACCTGCGCGACGACGTGTACAGCCCGGGCGTTCTCGATGTGGTCGTCGCCGACGTCACGCCATTCCGCCGCATCCGCATCGGCGCGTATGTCGATATCCTGACCACGCTGGCCGTGGGAGACTATCGAGACCAGGAACTCGGCCAGAGCGGCGCGATCGACTACGGCGGCCTGCACTACACCTGCTTCCAGTACGGGTATGACTGGCGCCGGGCCATCTCCGACGACGCCGCCGAACTGCACGAGCGCATCCTCG
>CAYGTM010000333.1:0-421 GCA_964352795.1 uncultured Phycisphaera sp. | reverse complement strand
ACTCGATGGGCGGCATCGTGCTGCTGTACTACCTGCGCTACGGGCCCACGCCGCTTCCCGACGACGGCACGCTGCCCGAGCTCAACTGGGCGGGCGCTCGGAATGTGCGAAAGGCCATCCTCATCGGCACGCCCAACGCCGGCTCGGCCAAGGCGCTCGAACAACTCGTCAACGGGCTCGACCTCAACCCATTGTTCCCCAACTACCGGCCGGCCATCCTGGGCACGCTGCCGGCCATCTACCAGTTGCTGCCACGATCCAGGCATGGAAGCCTCATCGACCAGGCCACCGGCGAACCGCTCGACATCCTCGACATCGCCACATGGGAACGCTTCGGGTGGGGCATGGCCAGCCCGAAGGCCGACAAGGTGCTCGCGTGGCTGCTGCCCGAAGTCGAAGACGAGGCCGAACGTCGAGAAAT
>CAYGTM010000332.1:2525-3197 GCA_964352795.1 uncultured Phycisphaera sp. | reverse complement strand
GCCACGATCGTGCCGCCGCCGTCGCCGCCTTCGGGGCCCAGGTCGATGATCCAGTCGGCCCGCTTGATCACGTCAAGATTGTGCTCGATCACCACCAGCGTGTTGCCCGCGTCGGCCAGGCGATCGAACACGCCCACGAGGCGGTTGATGTCCTCGAAGTGCAGGCCGGTGGTGGGCTCGTCGAGGATGTAGAGCGTGTGCTCGGTGCTGGGCGTGCCGTCGATGCGGGTGCCCTTGCCCAGCTCGGTGGCCAGCTTCACGCGCTGGGCCTCGCCGCCCGACAGAGTCGTGCTGGGCTGGCCCAACGTGAGATAATCGAGCCCGACGTCATGCAGGCATTGCACGAATCGTAATATCTTGCCCTGGGCCTCGAAGAAGCCCACGGCGTCCTCGACGGTCATGGCGAGCACGTCGGCGATGTTCTTGCCCTTGTACAGCACCTCGAGCGTCTCGCGGTTGTAGCGTTTGCCCTTGCACACCTCGCACTGCACGAACACGTCGGGCAAGAAGTGCATCTCGATCTTCTTGACGCCCTGGCCCTGGCACGCCTCGCAGCGCCCGCCCGCGCCGGCCTTGCCCCCGCGCTCGGCTGGCACGTTGAAGCTGCACCGCCCGGGGAGGTAGCCGCGTATCTTCGCCTCGCGCGTGCCGGCGAACTCCTTGCGGATGTCG
>CAYGTM010000332.1:0-2515 GCA_964352795.1 uncultured Phycisphaera sp. | reverse complement strand
ATTCACCCGAGCGTGCGCGCCGGGCTTCGTGCGCGATCCGGTGATTTCCTTTTTGAGACTTTGCAGCAAGATATCGTTCACCAGCGTGCTCTTGCCGCTGCCCGACACGCCCGTGACGCAGACGATGCCGCCGAGCGGGAAGGCCACGTCGATGCCCTTGAGGTTGTTCTCCTTGGCCCCCTTGATGACGATGGCGTGCTTGGTGTCGAGCACGCGGCGCTCGTCGGGGACGGCGATCTTGCGCCTGCCCGCGAGATAATCGCCTGTCAGGGAGCCCTCGGTCATGCAGATCTGTTCGACCGTGCCCTGCGCCACGACGCGCCCGCCATGCACGCCCGGCCCGGGGCCGATGTCCAGCACATGGTCGGCCGAGCGGATCATGTCCTCGTCGTGCTCGACGACGAGCACGGTGTTGCCGATGTCGGTCAGGTGCCTCAGCGTGCGGATGAGCCGATCGTTGTCGCGTTGGTGCAAGCCGATGGTGGGCTCGTCGAGCACATAGCACGCGCCGACGAGGCCGCTTCCGACCTGCGTGGCAAGCCTGATGCGCTGGGCCTCGCCGCCCGAGAGCGTGGCGGTCCTGCGATCGAGCGAGAGATAGTCCAGCCCCACGCTCTGGAGGAAGCGCAGCCGGTTGCCCACCTCGCGCATGATGGGCTCGGCGATCGCCATGCCCTCTTTGCTGAGTTCCAGCCCCTCGACGAACGCCATCGCGTCGTCAATCGTCAGACGGCTCAACTCGCTGATGTTCAGCATCGTGCCGTCGTTCGCTGGCCGACCGATGATGGTCGGTGAACTCGCGCGCCCCAAATCGGCCTTGTGCGTGCTCTTGACACACACATGCAGCGCCTCGATGCGAAGGCGATCGCCCCGGCATGTCGGGCACACCCGCTCGCTCTGGAAGCCGTGCAGGTGGTCCTTGACCCAGCTCGATTCGGTCTTGCCGAACCAGTCCTGGAGCATCGGCAGCACGCCCGCCCAGTGCGCGTGGTACATCTCCTCCTGATCGGGATTGGTCCCGCGCATCAGGATCTCGTAGACCTCCTCATTCAGGTCGTTGAGCGACGCACTCTGCGTCACGCCGAACTTTCGACAGAACCACCGCAGCCGCTTGGGGTAGACCATGCCGCCCGGCCCGCTCTTCTTCCACGGCGCGATGCCGCCGTTCAGGATGCCCTTGTCGCCATCGGGCGCGACAAGGTCTTCATCGAACTCCAAGATGTGTCCGAGCCCCAGGCACGTCGAGCACGCGCCGAATGGCGAGTTGAAGCTGAACACCCGCGGTTCGAGCTCGTCGAGCGCGTACGCCGGGTCGTCCGGGTCGGCCAGCTTCGCACTAAATGAGTTGTCCGTCCAAGCCTCGCCGTCCTCGACGGCGATCACTACGGAGCCGAGCCCCACTTGCAGCGCCGCCTCGATCGACTCGGCCAGCCGCTGCCGCACGTCTTCGCGGATCACGACGCGGTCGACCACCGCGTCGATGTCGTGCTTGGCGTACCGCTCGAGGCCCATCGGGTTGTCGCTTGGCTCCTTGAGCACGTCGCGCAGGTCGACCACGGTGCCATCGACACGCGCGCGTTGCCAGCCCATGCCCTGCAACCGCTCGAGCACGTCGCGGTGGAAGCCCTTCTTGCCGCGAAGGACGGGCGCGAGCACCATCAGCCGGGTTTCGTCGCCGAAACGCAGCACCGCGTCGACGATCTGCGTCGCGCTCGTGGCGCTGATGCGTTTGCCGCTGCGGTGCGTGACCGTGCCGTCGCGTTTGGTCTTGGTGGGCCGCCATGAGTACGGGGTGCCGCAACGCGCAAAGAGCAATCTTAGGTAGTCATAGATTTCCGTCGTGGTGGCCACGGTCGAGCGCGGGTTGTGGGCGGCGCTGCGCTGCTCGATGGCGATGGTGGGGGGGATGCCCTCGATCTCGTCGATGTCGGGCTTCTTGAGCTGGTCCAGGAACTGCCGGGCGTACGCCGACAGGCTCTCCATGTACTTGCGCTGCCCTTCGGCGAAGATGGTGTCGAACGCGAGGGAACTCTTGCCGCTGCCGCTCAGCCCGGTGATGACCACCAGCTTGTCGCGCGGGATGGTCACGTCGATGGACTTGAGGTTGTGCTCGCGGGCGCCTTTGACGCGGATGGCCGGCCCCGTGTCGAGGCGGATGGGCTCGGCCGAGGGCTTCTTGGTGAGGCGCTTGCTCCGCCCCGCGCGCGGGGGCTTGGGCTCGATCTCGCCGGTCTTGCCGGCTCGTGAAGAGGGGGCCATGTCTGCTGCTTCCGTGCCTGATGGGGCGTTCATGGGGTTGATTCACCGAGGTGTGCGATGCTGAGCCGAGACGATAGCGCGCCCGTACACCGAACGAACACCGGGAACTCGCCATGCGACCGATCACCCCTACGGCGGTACATTTCTGGGCACCCAGGAGAGCCCCATGCGTCGTTGTCTTCTCTTTCTCGTGCCTGCCGCGCTGGCCGGCTGCACACCGATGCCGCCGCACACGTCCGACGCCCCGCCCCAGGCC
>CAYGTM010000331.1:0-3198 GCA_964352795.1 uncultured Phycisphaera sp. | reverse complement strand
CTCTCCCTCTTGGTCTTCGGTTTGCCCCCGCCCGCCTCGAAGGCGGCCCGGTACGGACAAGATACACGCGGCGGGAGCGTTGTCGAGGTCTAAGTTGTGTTATTGCAGTGGGTTATGACGGTTTCGAGGTTCGAGGACGTTGGACGAGGCCAGGCTTGAGGCCCAAATGCAAACGCCCGCCTCGTGGGGCGGGCGTCTGGCGTTGGTTGGCCTGGGTGAGAGGCTGTTGGTATCGGGCTTGATCGCAGTGCGATCAGGCGCGGCGGCGACGGGCGACCACCACACCGGCCAGACCGATGGCGGCCAAGCCGGCGGCACCGGGCAGGGGCACGGCCACGCTGTAGAGCTGGTCCTGGAAGCCCGAGTTGGTCAGGGCGCCGAGACGGGCGAACACGCCCACGGTGTCGTCGGCGGCGGCGGCCAGCAGCGCGGTGAGGACCGACTGGGTGCCGGCGTTCATGGTGCTGGTGACCTGGAAGTCGCCGTCGTTGACGCTCAGGGGCTGGTCACCGCCAAAGTCGGCGATCACTTCCCACACGGCCAGCTGGAAGGCGGCGGCGAAGTTGTTGTCGACGGCGAACTGGTTGCCGGCGGCGGCGGTGTAGAGACGGCCGATGGCGTCGGCCTTATCGGAACCCATGGCCGGGCTGATGCTGCCTGCGGTCACGGGGGCGTCCTCAAGCTCGGCGATGTCGTAGGTGTTCAGGCCGCCGCTAACCGCCTCAAGCACGTCGATGCAGTAGGTCAGCAGGGGGCCGTTCAGGCCGACGCCCACGGGGCCCGAGCCGTTGACCACGCTGAAGTTCAACTGGCCGGCGAACACTTGGGTGCTCGTGCCATTGGCCACGATATTGAACGAACGGCCAGCGCCACTGCCGGTGAAGGTCAGGTCGACCGACTCGGCCGCGGCAGTACCCGCGAGGGCGAGCATGGCTGTCAGGGCAATCTTTGAACGCATATCGAATCTCCTCTTCCGCTTCTCTCAAGCTCTCTCGAATCTCGATTGTGCCCCGGGCCTTACGCCTCGCCCGCGGGGTATGACCCCACGCCGCGATCGGTCGGAAATGACCTGTCGCTGGCGGAAGTCGAGCATACAACCCGGGATGCGTGACCCCGGTGCCGGATGCGACTATCAGATGTCTGGAGCGCGGCCAGCACGAACGGCTGGAACGCATCTCCCTCCAATGAACGATAGCCCTTACGGTGAATCTGACCACTCGGATTCCCTGAAAGACGCGCCGATTCTGTGGATAAATCACAGATGAACGACAAGAGAGTTCTTTATCGGTCCTTCATGTGGCAATAACCTGTCTGGGCCGATCTTCCGCGTGCGGGCTACGGTCCCCGGTCGGCCAGGCGGATCACGGAGGATCGTCGGACATGGGCAGCATGACGACCGAACGCATTCCGATCGAAGGGCTCGCCAGCACGCTCTTGGGGCAGTTGGGCAGCGGGTTTGCCCATCTCCACCTGCATACCGAGTATTCGCTGCTGGACGGCGGGAACCGCATCGATCGGCTGATCGATCGCATTGCCGAGCTTGGCACCCCGGCCGTTGCCATCACCGATCACGGCAACATGTTCGGGGCGGTGGCCTTCTATGAGGCTTGCCGGGCCCGGGGCATCCGGCCCATCCTGGGCGTCGAGGCCTACGTCTGCCCGCCTGGGCGGCCCCGGCAGGACCGCACATACACCGGCGTGAGCGACGGCGGGTATCACCTGGTGCTGCTGGCCGAAACAAACACGGGTTGGAACAACCTGATGCTGCTGTGCAGCCAGGCGTATCTGACGGGGTTCTACTTCAAGCCTCGCATCGATCGGGACTTGCTCGAGCAGCACAGCAGCGGGTTGATCGCCATCAACGGCCACCTGGGCAGCGAGCTGGGCGACCACCTGCTGGCGTATGTACGCAACAACAGCCAGAGTTCGATGGAGGCCGCCGAAGAGAGCATCGAGTGGCACAAGCGGGTGTTCGCCGATGAGGGAACGGGCCCGCGGTTCTACTGCGAGATGCAGCACCATGTGCCCGAGCAGGTGTCGATCAATCCGCACGTGATCAGGCTGGCCCAGAAGCATGGCGTGCCGCTGGTGTGCGACAACGACGCGCACTTTTTGCGTGCCGAGGATCACGACGCGCACGACACGCTCGTGTGCATCTCGATGGCCAAGAACAAGCACGACCAGGAACGGCTGCGCTACACGCCCGAGTTGTACGTCAAGACGCCCGAGCAGATGCGTGAGCTGTTCGAGGGCGAGTACCCGGAAGTGGGCGGCGAGGCGTGCGACAACACGCTGCGCATCGCGGCCCGGTGCGACGTGGAGCTGCCCATCGGCGAGAACCACGCACCGGTGGTGGTGGTGCGAACGCCCAAGAGCCTGCCGGGCAGCGGAGACAAGGCGTATCGTGGCGACCTGACGGCGTGGTACAAGGATTATTGCTCGCGGTTCACGCTCGAGCCGGCGGCCGACGCGGGGCTGGACCACGGCGAGCTGAACGCGGCCTGTGACGAGGCGCTGCGCGTGCTGGCCGAGGGCGGTATGGTGTGGCGGTATGGGCCCGACATCATGGCCCACAAGCACGACCATGCCGAGGGTGAGGAGGGGACAGAGGCAAGGCGCGAGAAGGCCAGGGACGCGGGCGCATTCGACAAGTGGGCCCGGCTGAACCGCGAGCTGAAAATCCTGGCCGACAAGGGCATCAGCGCGTATTTCCTGATCGTGTGGGACTTCGTGAACTGGGGGCGTTCGCGCGGCATCCCGGCGCTCGCGCGCGGTTCGGGCGTGGGCACGATGGCGGGGTATGTTCTTGGGCTCTCCAATGCCTGCCCGGTGAAGTATGGGCTGCTGTTCGAGCGATTCACCGACCCCGATCGCAGCGAGTATCCCGATATCGATATCGACCTGTGCCAGGACGGGCGCGGCGACGTGATCCGGTATGTGCGCGAGAAGTACGGGCACGTGGCCCAGATCATCACGTTCGGCACGCTCAAGGCGCGGGCGGCCGTGCGCGACGTGGCGCGCGTACTGGCGGTCAGCCTGCCCGCGGCCGATCGGCTGGCCAAGATGATCCCCGAGCAACTGGGCATTACGCTGGACAAGGCCGAGCAGCAGGACCCCGAATGGGCCGACATCGCTGCCGGCAAGCGCGAGGCACTGGCGAAGCTGAATGACAAGCTGCCGCCCGAGCAGCACGCCGAG
>CAYGTM010000330.1:0-3239 GCA_964352795.1 uncultured Phycisphaera sp. | reverse complement strand
CTGCTGGGTCGCGGCGACGGAACCTTTGAGCCAGAGCAACGCTTCGGTGTGGGCAATGAGCCTTACGGCGTGGCGCTGGGCGACTTGGATGGCGACGGGGTCCTGGACGTGGTGGTTGCGAACCGGTTCAGCAACGACGTAAGCGTCCTGCTGGGTCTCGGCGACGGCACCTTTGAGCCCGAGCAACGCTTCGGCGTGGGCAATGAGCCTCTCGGCGTGGCGCTGGGCGACTTGGATGGCGACGGGGTCCTGGACTTGGCCGTGGCGAGCCGCCGAGCCTTGCAGGAGAGCGTGCGACTGGGTCGCGGCGACGGGACATTCGGGCCCGAGCACCTTTTTGGCGCAGGCGGTCAATCAGTGAACGTGACACTCAGCGACATGGACAGCGACGGCGACTTGGACATGGCCACGGTGAACTTCAACATCGACTCCGTCCATGTTCTACTCAACCGCTGCGGCCCCTTCGCCTGCCGCGCCGACCTGGACGCCGACGGCGCGCTGACGATCTTCGACTTCCTCGCCTTCCAGAACCTCTTCGACGCCATGGACCCCATTGCCGACTTCGACGGCGACGGCGCGCTGACCATCTTCGACTTCCTGGCCTTCCAGAACGCCTTCGACGCGGGCTGCCCGTAGCCGACCGAAGCCCACGAGCCCACGCTCGCGGCTCGGAAGGACACGCTCGGCTTCTTCCCCGATGCCCGGTGCCCGGTGCCCGATGCCTCCCTATCCGACCAAGACCGCCCCGCTCGCGTCGTACGCCAGCTTCACCTTGGCCGGGGCGGCCCCGTGCTCGTCGAAGAGGGCCAGCTCGTTGTGCTTGCCGATCTTGAGCCAGCTGGGGGGCACCACGATGGTGTGCTCGTTGCCGGTGGCCTTCTTGTCGGCGGTGGCCACGAAGTAGCGGCCCAGGTGCTGGCCGTTGATGTAGGCCTGGCCCTTGGTGAGCCCCGAAAGGTCCAGCAGCAGGGGAAGGTCCGACCCGGTCCACTCGAAGGCGCTCTTCCACCAGGTGGGGCAGGATGGGGTGCCGGGCGTCTTGAGGTTGGTCTTGGCCACCGGCTCGTAGGCGCTCGGGGCGGGCTTCTCCCACTTGGCGAAGGCCCAGGCCGCCTTGCCGCTCACTTCGTTGAGCCCCTCGTCGATGCGCACGCCCGCGGCGACGGTCGCCAGCATGGCCTCGCCCTGCTCGGCGGTCTGCGGGCCGACGACCCCGTCATCATGAAGGGCAAGGTGCATGACGTTGACGCCGCGTTTGATCTCTTCGGGTTCGAGCCGCAAACCGGTGAAGCCCGCATCGTCGAAGCACGCGATGGGCTGGTCGTTGATGAGCAGCAGCCCGCGGCCCAGCCCGCCGGCGATCGACAGGAACAGCGGGCTCTTGCGGCGGTGGGTGAAGCTCCAGACGAATCGGAAGGGCGCCGTCTGGTCGTTCTGGTGCACCAGCCACATCGGGCTGCGGAACTCGAGCAGGGCGGTGGGCAGGTGCTGCTCGACGGCGGGGCCTTCCATCTCGAGCGGCTCGACCTCGAACACGTGCCCGAACACGCCCTTGCGCTCGCCGAAGAGCACGCCCGCGGCCGCGCGGCCGAGGTTCTCGGCCAGGACGACCATCGAGGTCTCCGTCCCCCCACCCTTGGGCAGCTTGGCGTCGACCTGGCCCGCCGCGCCGGGCCCGAAGCCGGCCAGCCCGAGCGGCTGGCCCTCGAGGAACACGTGCAGCCGGTCGGCCGCCTCGGGGAAGGCCAGCTTGACCTTCTCGCCGCTCAGCTTGCCGCTGATGCGATACCAGCCGTAGCCCGAGGCCGCCCCGAGCGTGGCCAGGTCGGCCGGGCCGTCGATGCTGGCGTACTTGGCGCTGTTGCCGGTGCAGTAGTCCTGGGTGTCGGCGGTCGACCAGTCCAGGCCGATGCGCTTGGGCGCCTTCTTGGTGGTGCCGCTGGGGGTGTTGGGGGCCTCGAGCGTGTGGGTCTTGATCGTGCCGTCGCCCTCGACGCTCATGTAGGTCTTCGAGCCGGGGATGGCGATGGGTGCGCCGTTGGCCTTGAGGCCCGCCAGCCCGAAGTAGGCCTTGCCGTCGTGCACGAAGCACTCGTCGACCTGCTGCTCGTTGCACACGATCACCAGCACGCCCTCGTGCTCGAGGGCCTGGGGGCTCTTGCCACGCGGCACCGTCACATGCAACGGCGAGCCGTTGATGCACACGATGCCCTCGCTGGCGGCCGGGCCGAAGGCCACGAGCATCGAGCCCGCGCTGGTGAGCACGCTGAGGTTGGTGTAGTCCAGCGTGTGCTTGCTGGTGAGCTTGATGTTGTGCAGCAGCCACGCCACGCCCTGCTCGCCCAGATGCACCGGCAGGGTGGTGCCATCGGCCAGCAGCAGCGTGCACGAGGCCTTGGTCTTGCTCGAGCCGCCCGCGGCCAGATCGAACACCAGCGCCACCCCGCCCTGCGAGCCGGTCAGTTGCACGATGGACACCTGCCCCTTGGCGTCGCGCGGCGGCTCGCCCGGATGCACCACGATCGGCCGCAGCTCGGGGTTCAGGTGGGCCAGCACCCGCGCGAAGCTGCTGGCGAACTGGCACGCCCGCCGCGCCACGAGCATCGCCGGCGTCGCGCGCCCGGCCGCGTCGACCAGGCCGCCGCGATCGGTGGCCGCGTACGACCACGAACGATTCGCCAGCCGCCCGCCCGAGAAGCCGACATGACTCCCCGGCGCGAACCGGGCGAGGGTGAACTGCCCCGCGCCGGCGATGATCTCCACGATCCGGCGCAGCAACGCCGCCCCGTCTTGCGGCTCGGACTTCTCGCCCCAGGTGGGCGGACTGCCCACGGCCAGGTCGAGGACCAGTCGGGGCCGATCGGGCCGGATCTCGGAGAGCTGCCGCAGCGAGGCCAGCAGGTCCTCGCTGCCCACCCAGCAGTCGATCTCGGCCTGCTCGCCGGCCCACAGGTTGTTCGCGTTGATGATCGGCACGCTCAGGCCCGCCTCGCGGATGTAGCGGTACAGCTCGCCCAGGTACTTGGGCCCAAGCGTGCTGTCGCCGCACGTCCACTGGTGCTCGTTCTGCACCAGCAGGATGGGCCCGCCCTTGCCGGCCGCGTTGATCTGCAAGTCGCGCACCTGGTCGGCCACGGCGCTGACGTACCGCGAGCACGCTTCGAGGAAGCGCCCGCTGTCGGGACGGAGTTCGTGGGCCGGCCGTTGCGTGAGCCAGGGGGGCAACCCGCCGACGTCGT
>CAYGTM010000329.1:0-3241 GCA_964352795.1 uncultured Phycisphaera sp. | reverse complement strand
GTGTGAGGTCCGCGGCTCGGTCATCGACCCGGACGTGGACGCCCTGTTCGACATCACCCGCGACGGCGAACGCTACGAGGTGATCTGGGACGAGCAGCGTTCGGCCGGTGCCGCCATCATCGAGGTCGATATCGATGGCGATAACATCCTGATCTTCGACGAACTTGGCGGCCCGGTCGAGACCGCCACCGGCGATCGCCCCAGTTCGGGCGGGCACATCCTCGTCCGCGACCTGAACGGCCAGACCTTCCGCATCACCATCGAGGCCTACGTGGGCCGCGTGCTGGTCGATCGGGAGTAGGGCTCCATCTTTCCGAGCCGCGAGCGTAAGCTCGCGGACACCTTGCCCGTGCCAAACCGCGCCGAAGGGTCCGCGTGCTCACGCACGCGGCTCGGTTGGATCGCATTCACTTCATTTTGGCTGCCGGTCTTCCGACATAGATGCCGGAGGCCACGCCATGGCAGCACACAACAAGCGTTCGTCCTTCCCTGCTCGCCACGCGTGGTCGGGCTTTCTCGGACGCTCGGGCTTCGGCCTGGCGTTGGCGGTGCTGCTCTTCACGGCCCTGATCTGGCTTCGTCTGAGGCTCGTCACCGACGTGCCGCGCCAGGCGTACGCCGATCCCAAGCCCCAGCAACAGCATCAAAAGCACGACGAACGGCCCGTGGCCGCCGTCCCTGCTTCCGACCGCTGACCCAACCCGCACAGCCCATGCAACCGGCAGGCCTTGCCCATGCGGCACAGGTTGGCCGGTTGTTCAGATTTGTGGTGCTGGGTTGAGAAGTGGGGTTGGTGGAGCGTCGAGGAATAGAGGGGATGTTGCCGTGGGCGTGCCGCCGGGCCGTGACCAAGAGGCAATGGACTGACGCACCGCGGATCGAGGGAATACTCAATGACGGTTCACAGCAACAAGCAGACCGCGTCCAACAAGACCGTGACGCTGACCACCGCTTCGGCCGCGGCGCTTGGCGCCCTGGCCGGCAGCTCCGTGGCGCTCGCCCAAGCCGGCGACGCCTTCTCGCTCCAGAAGACCTCCGACATCATCACGCCCGAAGCCACCGAGATCGGTGAGGGCAATGGGGTGAAGGTGCCCATCAAGGGCGAGGTGAAGGTCGACGAGCACCTGATCGTCGACCTCCACGTGGTGGACGAGGAACTGGCCGAAGTGCTCCAGCTCCTGTCGATCCAGAGCCAGCGCAACATCGTCGCCAGCCGCAACGTGGCGGCCAGCGTCACCGCGACGCTCTATGGCGTGACCTTCTACGAGGCGCTCGACGCCATCCTGCATGTCAACGGCTTCGGCTACGTGGAAGAGGGCAACTTCATCTACGTCTATACCGCCGAGGAACTGAAGGTGCTCATCGAGAGCAGCCGCCAGCGCACGACGGCGGTGATCCCTCTGGATTACATCAACTCGAGCGACGCGGCCGAGTTCGCCCAGGCCCTGCTGAGCGAGAACGGGCAGATCAAGGCGCCGGGCAAGACCGCGCCGTTCCAGATTCCCGACAGCGCGCCCGTGGGCGCCGACGACCTGGCCACCGAGTCCTTCATCGTGGTGGTCGACTTCGAGGAGAACGTCGACGCCATCCGCGATTTGCTGGTCCAGATCGACACCAAGCCCAGCCAGGTGCTCGTCGAGGCCACCATCCTGCAAGCCGCCCTGACCGAGAACAACGCCTTCGGCGTGGACTTCTCGATTATCGGCAACATGAACTTCGGCGACTTCCTGGGCGGCCCGCTCAACGCGGTGGATAACCTGATCAGCGGCCAGGGTGAGGATATTTCGGGCTCGCCCACCCCGCTGCCCAGCAGCAACAACGGCAGCGCCAACGGCGCGACCTCGACCGTCGGTCGCACGGGCGGCCCGGCCTCGCTGAAGGTCGGCTACGTCGATGGCGACTTTGCCGCCTTCCTGCGCGTGCTCGACGAGGTCACCGACACCACGATCATCGCGCGTCCCAAGGTGCTCACGCTCAACCGCCAGCCCGCTCGCGTGCTGGTGGGCGAGCGCGTGGGCTACCTGAGCAGCACCACGACGCAGACGGGCACGACCCAGACCGTCGAGTTCCTGGATACGGGTACCCAGCTCTACTTCCGCCCATTCATCTCTCGCGACGGGCTCATCCGCATGGAGCTCAAGCCCCAGGTGTCCGAGGCCGTCATCCGCGACGCCACCGACTCGGGCGGCTCGTCGGTGACCATCCCCGATGAGACCACCAACGAGCTGACCGCCAACGTCATGGTCCGCGACGGGCAGACCATCGTGCTGGGCGGACTCTTCCGCGAGCGCACCCAGTACACGCGCCGCCAGGTCCCTTGGATCGCCGATCTGCCGTTCATCGGCGCGCCGTTCCGCGGCCGGGAAGACCAGACCGATCGGGCCGAGATCATCTTCATGATCACGCCCACGATCGTGAACGACCAGATCGTCAACGAGCACGCCGAGCGGGCCAAGAGCCTGATCGACAGCGCGGTGGCCGGTACCCGCGAGGGGCTCCTGCCCTTCAGCCGCGACAAGCAGGCCTCGCGTCTGCTCGTCGAGGCCCAGCAATACGCCGGCGAAGGCAAGACCAAGAAGGCCCTGTACTGCGTCCGCCGCTCGCTCTCGCTCAACCCCAACCAGCCCCAGGCCCGGTTGCTTCTTGAGCGCCTGACCACCAACACCCGCGACTGGCCGGCGATGAGCGTGCTCCAGAGCACCTTCAACACCGAGATGGACCTGTACCTTGACGAGCACGGCGAGATGTTCGTGCCCACCCCGGTGGACATGGATGACGAGGGTGCCTCGCTCATGACCGAAGAGGCCATCACGACCACCGCGAGCGGCGAGGCCATCCCCACGCCCGAAATCTCGACCGAGCCCATCGCCGACGATGTGACCCTCGCCGAGGCGACCGGCACGAGCACTGAAACCACCGTCGAGGCCACCGAGCCCGTCACGCCCATCGACACCGCCGCCGCCAAGGCCGAAGCCATCGCGGCGACCGAGGACACCATTGACGAGGCCGAACTGGTCAGCGCCCGCGAGATCGAGTCGCCCTCGAGCGAGAGCGGCTTCGAGAACTCGGCCTGGATCGGCAGCCTCGCCAAGGCCGAGATCGGTGCCGCCGCGGCCGATGCATCGAGCAAGCCCGTCAAGACGGTCACCGAGAAGACCACGCCGGCCATCGCCTTCGATAGCCAGTCCCGCACATTCCACATCAACGAGCAGGCCGCGCCGCTCCCCGGCAAGCTGCGACA
>CAYGTM010000328.1:0-3246 GCA_964352795.1 uncultured Phycisphaera sp. | reverse complement strand
CTAAGCTCGCAAACCCCCCTGCACCGTGCGTGGGAAGGCCGCCCCCACATGGGCGACACCCGAACAGGTGTGGGCGACGAGTGCCGACATGTCGGGAGCCGTTGCCCACATGTCGGCAACGACCAAACGCATGTGGGGAACGACCAAACACATGTGGGCAACGATTGCCCACATGTGTTTGATCGTTCCCACAAGCGAAATCATGCGGGCAAA
The DNA here is from genome assembly GCA_964352795.1 of uncultured Phycisphaera sp. GTDB lineage: Bacteria > Planctomycetota > Phycisphaerae > Phycisphaerales > UBA1924 > JAHCJI01. The sequence continues at coordinate 3,033 of CAYGTM010000328.1, read as the reverse complement.
CCCGCTAAAACCCTATCAAAACATGATCGAACCCACCTGGCGTGGGTCGGCGGCGCGCGGGCCGGGCGTGGGCCGGCCAATCGCAGCCTGTTTGGGTTTTTCATGGACACTGTTCGGTCGTCGTGACGGCGGGCCACCACTCGGCCCGCCCCAGCGTGTGGACCGACCAGAACGTGCACAGGAACGGGTCGTGCTGCATATCGCTGAAGTCGGCCCAGGGGCTGCCATCATTTTTAACACCAACACGACCCGAACGGACAGGTCGGGGGTACCATGTCATCTGGTGTTGGTGCCAACGAGGGAGGTGAGCCATGCCGATGAGCGCCGATGCTGTCGCGAACTACTTCATCGAGAAGTCACAGGGCGGCTTGACGCACATGCAACTCCAGAAGCTGGTGTACATCGCTCATGGCTACGCCCTGGCCAGTGGGCAGCCCCTGATTGAGAATCCCATCGAGGCATGGGAGTATGGCCCGGTGATCCCGGCGCTCTATCACAAGCTCAAGCACTGGGGGAGCGGGACGGTCGCCGACGTGGTACGGGATCCATTGCCCGGCGGACGCGAGAGCGTCCCGAGAGTTGCCGAGCATGACCAGTTGCGCCCGATTCTTGATAAGGTGTACGAGACCTACGGCAAGCTCACCGCTTTCCAGTTGTCGACGATCACGCACCGCCCTGATACCCCATGGTCACGAGTCGCCGCCGGCGGCGCTCTGCGTGCTGGACCACGGATCCCCGATGCATTCATCGCGGAACACTACAAGAAGCTTTTGGGGCTTGAAGCATGAGCGTGCCGGTGACCACGGAGAAGGTTGCCAGCCTGATCTCGCGGGGCTTCAAGCAAGACCTCGAAATGGAGTCCGCCGTACCTGATGGAAGGGCTCGGCAGGAACAGGAGCGCGTGTTCTTCGACATCGAGCGTGAGACAAGCACGATCCTCAAGCACATCCGTGAAGATCGCAACCGCTATGCGCCGTGGTGCTTCTTTCTTGTCGTTGGCGCGCTCGTGTGGATCCTCGCCGCCGCCACCTTCGGCAACGGCGCCATCGCATTCTTCACGCCAGACGGCCTCATCCGGTTCAGCCTCAACGTGCCCGAGTCGGTACTGATCGCGATGCTGGGCGGTTTCTGGGTGGCGATCATCGGACTGTTCCGCCCTGTCATGAAGTATCTGTTCCCAGACGCCGGCACAAAGATCAATCTCATGGAAATGATCAGCAAGGCCCACGACAACCGGAAAAACGGGTCTTTGTAATTTTATCAACCAGAACACGCCTGGCCGCACGCCTTGAACGTCAGCGGCTGGGCCAGCGCGGCCGCGCCCAGAACACCGATGGCCGCGAATGCGAATAGAAGCCTACGCATCGGGAATCTCCTCTTGCTTCGCACACCCCCAATCGAGTATGCTGATTGTCGAGAGCATACCCGAAGACGTATCGTCCGAGAATGAGGGTGTACCATGTTATCGGTAAGTTTTTTGCGTTCAGCCCGCTTCCCACTCGCCCCGGTGATTGTCGCGATGGCGACATGCATGACCCCGGCCCTGGGCCAATCGGGCGATCCGGCTTTGAGCCGGTACGACTATGTGGGGTCTTGCGGACAACTGCTCTTTGATCCGGACGGATTCGAGCGAGACAGATTCGGCGGTTCGATAGCCGCCGATGGAGAATGGCTGCTCATCGGCAGTTGGGGCGACGACACGGCCTGCCCGTTCGATCCCATCTGCACCGCCGGCTCGGCCTATTTCTTCCGCCGCCAGCCCGATGGCAGTTACATCCAGTGGCAGAAGGTCGTGCCCGACGACATCCGCCGCCTTGACTCGATGGGCTCCTGCGTCGCTATTGAGGGCACCACGGCAATGGTCGAGCGGGCGGGCGAGCAGTATTCAGGGAGCTTTGCTGCCGGAGAGATTCTGGTCTATACACTGCAGGATGATCGCTGGGAGCACACTGACACGATCGTCTCCGCGGCGACACGCCCTTCATTTGGATTCGGGGGCAGCAACTTCAGACTCAGTGGTGACTGGCTCGCAGCCGTAACGGCGTATTTTGACGCCGATGAGCGACCAATCGATCCGTCCATCGAGTTCTTCCGCCGCATCGACGGCGTGTGGACCTATCAGGACACCATCACCGACCCACTCGGCCGTCCCCGCTTCGACTGGATCCTCGACCTTGCCCTCCTCCCCGACGGCACGCTGGCCGTCTCGGACTACTTCGACGACACGCTGCACCGCGACGCCGGCATCGTGTGGATCTTCGAGCCCACGGACGGCCGGTGGCAACTCACCCAAGAACTCTTCCCCCCCGACGGCGAGCGGTTCTACGGCTTCAGCCTCGCCGCCGACGCTGGCCGCATCGTCGTGGGCCACGCCGCGGGCTCGGTGGACGGCGTGGGAGGCGGACGCATCGATATCTTTGAGCGCGGGTCCGCTGGCTGGGAGCGCACGCACGCCCTGGGTCTGCCCGACCAGCGGCCCAGCGACGGCCTTGGGGCGCACGTCGCCCTCGACGGCGACCGCCTACTCACCCTGGCCCCGCAGCGTGAAAGCCCGTACCCCCTCTACCCCGGCGCGTGGGTAGTCTTCGACTTCGACGGCGACGCCTGGCGGCAAGCCCTGCTGCGCCCCGGCCCGCCCTGGGGCCTGCACGGCAGTTCCATCCACATCGAGGTCAACGACACCACCGCCTTCATCGGGCACGAGCAATGGACGCCGCAGCCCGACCTCGAGCGCGTGGGTGCCGTCTTCGCCTACGACATCGCGTGCCTGTCTTGCGAAGCCGACCTCGACGCCGACGGCACCCTGACCATCTTTGACTACCTGACCTTCGCCAACCTCTTCGACACCGGCAGCACCGAAGCCGACCTCGACGGCGATGGCGAACTGACGATCTTCGACTTCCTGGCGTTCCAGGCGGCGTTCGACGCGGGCTGCGAGTAAGCGAGCATTGGGGATGAGGGGGCGGGTAATTGGGACCAAACTGAGGCCAAATGGCCTTGCAAATCCGGCCACGATCGGCGACAATGGGGTAT
>CAYGTM010000327.1:0-3262 GCA_964352795.1 uncultured Phycisphaera sp. | reverse complement strand
ACCTTGGCCTGGCCCAGCAAAGTGCCGGTCGAGACGGCCAGGTTGACCTGGGCGATCTGATAATCGACGATGGCCGAGAGTTCGCTGAGCTGCGCGTCGGCCAACCTGGCGCTCGCGTCGAGCACGTCGGTGGAGGTCGAGCGGCCGACGTTGAACTGGCGTTCCTCGGCGCGCAAGGTGCGCGTGGCCAGGCGCACGCGCTCGCGGGCGGCGATGACGCGCTGCCAGCTCGTGGCCATGTCATCCAGCGCGTCGAGTACGTCCTGGCGGATGGTCTGCTCGCGGAGTTGCCTGGTGGAAATGCGCTGGAGCCGGCTGAGCACGAGCCGGCGGAGGCGCGACAGGGCGGCCTCGTTGCCGATGGGAATGGCCGCCGTCAACGCGACGCGCCAGTCCTCGAACTCATTCTCGACGAGCACCTCGGTCGCCCGCCCGTGACTGCTGCCCAGACCGTTGATGCGGTACAGGGCGTCCAGGTTCAGCTCGGGTAATGCCTGGTTCTCGGCCAGGTCGATGCGAACGAGGTCCTGGGCCAGTTGCAGCTCGATTTCGAGCAGTTCCATGCGAGAGGCGAGCGCGCTGTCGATGAGCATCTGGCTATTGGCCGCATAGAGCGCCGGGTCGGGCACGCTCACCAGGTCGATGGCCGCCTCGCTCTGCACGGGCAGCTCGGGCAGGTTGAGCAGCCGCTTGAGCTCGCGCTGCCGGGTGGACGCGGTGTTCTGGGCGATGATGATCGCCTCGGCCCGATCGGCCACGCCGCTTTCTGCTCGCAAGACCTCGATCTCGGGGATGCGCTGGGCGTCGAGCTGGCGGCGGGCGCGCTCGAGCTGCGCGATAGCCAGATCGCGCTGCTGGATCCGCACTTCGACCTCTTGGCGAGCCGAATAAAGTTGCCAATACGCGCGATCGACGGCAGCGAGTTGGGCGATGACCTCCAGCTTCGTGCGCGCGGCCGCCAGGGAGCGATCGAAGGCCGCGATGCGCAGGGCCGCCGTCGTGGCCCGTCGGCCCGCGCCGCGTAACAACGGCTGGCTGAGGCTGAACTCGAGGTCCTGCGTGAACGCGGGATCGACGGTAGCAAAGGGATTGTTGGTCTGGTTGCGTGAGAATGGCGCGGCGATGTTGAAGGTGCCGCCCACGCGCGTGGGGATGCTCAGCGTCGGGTTGAGCGATTGGAACTCTTGCTGGGCGTCCTGGAGCGTGCTGAACGTGGGCGTGTCGGTCTGCTGGGCCGCGGCGGTGACTCGGAACACCGCCTCGAACGCGGCCTCTTCCTCGGACACGGCCTCGGCGGCGATGGTGGGCGACACGAGCGACACTCGGACATCCAGATTGTTTTCGAGCGCCGCCGCCCGGGCCGCCTCGATGGTCAGCGGCACCACGCCCGCGCCGATATCGACCACGACGGCGCGCGGCAGATCGGGGGCGGGTTCGACTTCGCCTTGAAGTGATGCCGTCCTGGGCAACTCGAGTGGTTTGATGTGCTTGAGTCTGCCATGCTCACCCAGCAATGACTCGTCAATGGGTGCGCGATCGAAGGGCGTGACGCATCCGGCCATCAGGAGCAGGGGCAACGCGATGGCGGCACGGCGATCCGGTTGGGGCATCGAGAACTCCACGAGTGTGCGAATCAGTCGTGACGCAGCGCCACGATCGGATCGAGCCGGGCAGCCTTGATGGCCGGGAACACGCCGAACACCACGCCAGTGACAGCGCAAAAACCCACGGCCAGCGCGATGGCCCAGATAGGCATGTTGGCATGTTCGAGTGGCGCATCGGGAATCTGCTTGAGCAGCACGATGATGCCCTGGCCGATGACGATGCCCACCGCGCCGCCCATGAGGCACAACACGACGGCCTCGGTCAGGAACTGGATGAGGATCACCATGGGCCTCGCGCCGACGGCCTTGCGAAGGCCGATCTCGCGCGTGCGCTCGGACACCGACACCAGCATGATGTTCATGATTCCGATGCCGCCCACGAGCAGGCTGATGCCCACGATGCCCGTTGCGCCGGCGATGAGCCCGGCCGACAGGGCCTTGAACCGATCGAGATGCTCCTGGAGAATCTCGACCTCGAAGGTGGCTTCATCCTCGGGGTCGAGGTGGCGCAACGTGCGCAGCACGAAGTTCACCTCGGCGCGCGCGTCCTCGGCGGCCTGCGGGCTGCTGATGGTGCCCACCGCCCAGCCGATCATGCCCTGCGGGTTCAGCACCACGGCCGTGCCGAAGGGCACGAAGAACTCGGCGCGGCTCTCGCCCCCGCCGAACATTTCGCTGAGGTCGAGCGTCTCGACGACGCCCACGATGCGGAATCTCCGGCCGGCCAGCAGCACGTACTCACCCACCGGATTTGTCGGAAGGTTGAGTTCTTCGATGGCCTTCTCGTTGATGAGCAGGGCGTTGCGGCGTTGCTCGTTGTCGACGGAGTTGAACGGGCGGCCCTCGGTCACATGCCGGTTCTCGATGTCGTGCCATGATTGCATGATGCCCGTCACGCGACTGTTGTCGATGGTCGATTCACCATACTCGACTCGGCCACCGGCGCTCCAGAAGGGGTTCAGAGCGGTGACGGATGGTGAGTGCAGCACGATGGCGTCGAGCTCGCCGAGGGTGAGCGCGACCTCGCGCCAGTTGATCTGGCCGCGCTGGTCGCGCGGGACGTTCCCGCTAAGGTATATCTTGTTGGCCCCGAAGGTCTCGAACTCACCAAGCACGAACCCGCGCAGGCCCTCGATGGCCGCGACGGTCGCCACCACCGCCGCGACGCCGATGACGATGCCGAGGGTCGTGAGCATGGACCGCAGCTTGTTGGCCCAGATCTGCCCGAGCGCGAGCACCACGGTCTGGGAGAGCAGCCTGAGGATGATCACGCGGGCGCTCCTTCCAGGGCTCCATCCCGCGCCCGCCGGGCGGCGGTGCTGGCAATGGATTGGAGATAGGCCGTGTGCAGCGGGTCCTCGTCGGTGGGCATGTCGCTGAAGACCTTGCCGTCGCGCAGCCGGACGATGCGCTGGGCCTGCCCGGCGACCTCTTCCTCGTGCGTCACGATGACGATGGTCTGCCCCTCGTGGTGCAGATCGGCGAACAGTTTGATGATTTCGCTGGTCGTGTGGGAGTCGAGGTTGCCGGTGGGCTCGTCGGCCAGCAGGATGGCCGGCTCGTTGACCAATGCCCGCGCGACGGCCACGCGCTGGCGCTGCCCGCCCGAAAGCTGGTTGGGCCGGTGCCTCATGCGGGCGCCCAAGTCGACCTTGCGC
>CAYGTM010000326.1:0-3265 GCA_964352795.1 uncultured Phycisphaera sp. | reverse complement strand
CCTGCCAGCCGCGCGACCTGCACGCCATAGCTGCGGTCGGCCCGGCCGGGCTCGACGTGGTGCAGGAAGACGACCTCGTCGCCGACCTCGCGCACCCGGACGGCTAAGTTGCGGACTTGGCCGGCGCGTTCTTCTTCTAATGTTGTCAGCTCGTGGTAGTGCGTGGCAAAGAGGGTGCGCGGGCCGGGGGTCTTCGCGTCTCCCGCGAGGCGCTCGGCGATCGCCCGGGCCAGGCTCAGACCATCCAGCGTGCTGGTGCCCCGGCCGATCTCGTCGAGCACGACCATCGAGCGGGCCGTCGCGTTGTTGAGGATGGCGGCGGTCTCGGCCATCTCGACCATGAACGTCGATTGGCCGTCGTGCAGCGCGTCGTCGGCCCCGACCCGAGTAAAGACGCGGTCGGCCAGGCCGATGCGGGCACGCTCGGCCGGAACGAAGGAACCGGCGTGCGCGAGCACGACCAGCAGCGCGGCGGTTCTAATATATGTGCTCTTGCCGGCCATGTTGGGGCCGGTGATGATGGCCAGCCGCGCATACTCGTTGAGCGCCACGTCGTTGGGGACGAGCCGGTCCGCGAGCGTGCGCTCCAGCACCGGGTGCCGCGCGGCGTCGAGCTCGAGATTGGCTTCCTCGACCATCTCGGGCCGCACCCAGCGTCGCTTACGCGCGAGGGTGGCAAAGCACGAGAGGGCGTCGAGCCCGCCGATGGCCTCGGCGGCGGCGGCGATGGCGTCGAGCTGGTCACGCGCCTCGAGGCACAGCCGATCGAAGATGATCTTCTCGCGTTCGAGTGCCCGAGCCTCGGCGGTCTGCACGCGGTGCTCGAAGTGGCGCAGCTCGTCGTTGACGTAGCGCTCGGCGTTCTTGAGCGTCTGCTTGCGGCTCAGGCCCGCAGCGATCAGCGTGTCGCCGTACTGGCTGGCCTGGGTGGCGGTGAGCTCGATGTAATACCCGAACACCTTATTATATCCAACACGAATCGCGGGGATTTTCAGTTCTTCGGCCAGCCGGTGCTGGAAGTCGGCCAGCCATTGGCCCGCGTCGTGCTGGAGGCTCCGCGTCTCGTCGAGTTCGGGGTCGATGCCGTCCCTCACGAGGCCGCCGTCGATCAGTCGCGCGGGCGGGCGATCGACGCAGGCGGATGTAATATCGGAGGCCAGCGGCGTGAGGGCGGCGAGCGTGCCGGTGAGCGCCCTGGCGCGATCGGCGAGCGCGGGGGTGTTCTCGCACGCGGCGCACACGGTTGGCAGGGCGGCGAGCGACTGGCCAAGGCCCACGAGGTCTCTAGGCGCGGCGCGCCCTAATGCCAATCGCGCGGCGATGCGGGCGATGTCCTGGATGGGTTCCAGGGCCTTGGCCAACTCGCCGGCCTGCTTCGGGTCTTCGACCAGCGCGGCGACGGCGGCGTGGCGGGCGGTGATCTCTTCCCGTTTCGCCGCCGGTTCGCGCAGCCATGTGGCCACCTGGCGGCGGCCCAGCGCGGTCATGCACTGGCCGGAAGTCAGAACCTCGCCCACCAGCGAGCCTTCGGTGCCGCCGCGGCGGATGGTGCGCTCGACCTCCAGGGCGCGCAGGCTCGTGGCGTCGAGCACCAGCCGATCTCCCGGCGCGGCGCGACGGGGCGGGCGAATATATGAAAGTGACGGCGCGAGCGCGCCGTTGCCGGGGATGCCCGCGGGCGTCTGCGTCTCGCTCGCGTACCGCAGCACGGCTCCAGCCGCAACCAACGCGGGATCATCGTTCTCGAGCCCGAATCCCTCGACCGAGCCCACCGAGAAATGCTTGAGGACGGCTTCGAGTGCTTCGGACTTCCTGAAGTGCCACGCGGGGCGATCCGTGATGGCACAGCCCGCTCGGCCGGCCTCGATCTCGATGCGGCTGCGCACACCGGCGGGGCAATCGTCGGGCAGCAAGAGCTCGGCGACGGCCAGGCGCGAGAGGCCGTCCAGCAGGTCGTGCAACGGGCTCGAATCCAAGGTGAACGCGCCGGTCGAAACATCGAGCGCGGCCAGCGACACGCCGTTGCCGTCCATGTACGCCGCCGCCAGCGTCCCACCGCCCCCACTCGCGGTTCGGCTTTCCAATAAATCATCATCGACCAGCGTTCCGGGCGTCAGCACGCGCGTCACGGCGCGTTCGACGACGCCCTTGGCCTCCTTGGGATCCTGCACCTGGTCGGCGATGGCCACGCGGAAGCCCTTGTCGATGAGCTTGCGCAGGTAGTTGTCCAGTTGGTGGTGCGGCACGCCGGCCATCGGTTGCCCGGGGCTGCGCTCGGTGAGGGTCAGGCCGATGGCCTTGGAGACCTCCACGGCGTCCTCGTAGAACATCTCGTAGAAGTCGCCCATGCGGAAGAGCAGGACGCAGCCGGGGAAGCGGTCCTTGAACTCGTGGAACTGCCGCATCGCCGGGGTCAGCTTGCGTGGTTCCGTGATGGCGTTGGCGATCTTGAGGTCCGGCACGCCCAGAGCGTAGAAGGCTTATCGCTCGGGGGAATCCGTCTTGGCCTTGCCCAGCAGCATCCGCTTGATGGCATCCGACACGTGGTTGCCGTCGGCGTCCCGGCCGTGGCCCTGCACGCCCCAGGCGGTCAGCACGCCGAAGCCCAGCCCCACGTCGATCAGCAGCCAGGCGATCAGGTCGGGGCTGTAGCGGCCGGTGACCTTGTGGGCCTCCTGGCCGTTCTCGATCTCCTTGGTCAGGAAGCCGTGGACCGTGTCCATGTGCTCGCGCAGGGCGTCGGCGATGCCCTCGTCGCCCACCTCGGTGATGGCCTGCAAGATCACCCGATACGCGTTCTGGAACCGCGGATGCACCATCGGGTTGCCGTCCACCAGGGTCGAGAGCCGGTCGGCGGCGGTCTCGGCCCGGGCCAGTTGCTCCTCCCAGAACGCGATGGTCTCCTGGCTGGTCTGCCGTACCAAGGCGATGAACAGGTCGCGCTTGGACCCGAAATGCCGGTAGATGATCGGCTCGGTGACGCCCGCGGCCTTGGCCAGTTGGCTCGTGGTCGCACGCGCGTAGCCATGCTCGGCGAAGAGCTCGGCGGCGGTCTCGAGAAGCTGGGCGCGGCGGGCGGCCGCTGGCAACCTGGGCAAGGTCGGCCTCCATCGGGGTTGATCGAAAGGGCCGGTGGGGATGTCCGGCGTGGTCGATTATGTTAGCCCTGACTAGGACGCCTCGCGTGCTGACTCCCCCCACTCTGCGACCTCCGCGACCTCTGCGTTGAAGATCTTGAACGCGGAGGGCGCGGAGGGCTCAGAGT
>CAYGTM010000325.1:0-3296 GCA_964352795.1 uncultured Phycisphaera sp. | reverse complement strand
GTCGTGCCGCATCCCGCCGATGGTCACCTGCCGCTCCTGCATGGCCTCGAGCAATGCCGCCTGCGTCTTGGGCGGGGTGCGGTTGATCTCGTCGGCCAAGATCACGTTGGCGAAGATCGGCCCCTGCACGAATCGCAACTCGCGGTGCCCCGTCGCCCGGTTCTCCTCGATCACCTCGGTGCCGGTGATGTCGCTGGGCATCAGATCGGGCGTGAACTGGATGCGGCTAAAATCCAGGCTCAGCGTGCGGGCGATGGTGGAGATCAGCAGCGTCTTGGCCAGCCCCGGCACGCCCACCACCAGCGCGTGCCCCCGAGCGAACATCGCCAGCAGCATCTGGTCGACGACCTCGTCCTGGCCCACGATGACCTTGTGGATCTCACCCTTGAGCCGCTTGAAGGCATCCTGGGCAAAGGCGATGTCGGCCGGGGTGGTCGTATGCGGGGTGTCTGCCATGCGCGGTCCTCCGTGACGGCGGATGGTACGCCCCGCACCTCACGGACAACCGGCGTCGAACTCGTTCTGGAACGCGAGGAAGTCAAAAATGGTCAACGCCCCGTCCCCGTCAAAGTCCGCAAGGGGGTTCCCATCATCAAACGCGTTCTGGAACGCCAGGAAATCGAAGATCGTCAGGCTCCCGTCGCCGTCCAGATCGACGAAGCACAGCCCCAGGATGTCGTACAAGGCCCGTGCGTCGCCCGTGGTGATCGAGCCGTCGCCGTCCAGGTCGGCCGCGATGTTGAACGCATCGTCCTGGCCACCCAAGCCCAGTTGGCCCAGCATCAGGTCCCGGTCGGCCAGATCGACAGCCCGATCCCCATTCAGGTCGCCCGCGGGCAACGGATCGACCCGGGTAGCCGTAAACCGGAAGGCCGCCTGCGTCTGCGAGCCCAGCGGTGCCCGCGATTGCAGCAAGATGATCGCGCTCCACGAGTTCACGTCCTCGATGGTCACCCGCCCCAGCATGTTCTGCGTGAAGTTGATCGAAGACCCCGGGAAGGTCCGGTACCGCGGGTTGCCCGGCGTGGGCGTCACGAAGCGGAAGCCAACCTCCAAAGGGCTCTCGAACGTGCCCTGGAAGAACAGCCCGCCCGGATCGGTAATGCGGAAGGTCTGCCCGGTCGCCGTGATCGTGACGTTCTCGAAGCCGCCGCCCACCCGCGCGCCCGTGCGCGGGTTTAGCGATTCGGTCAGGCTGCGGTACACGCCGCTCAAGATCGGGTTGGCCGGTGCCGCCGACACCAACTCGAGCGGGAAGTCCACGCCCGTGTCCGGCGCCCGGAGATTGTTGAACAGGAACGGCGTGCCGCTCAGCGTGGGCCGGATGATCCAGGCATCGGGCGTGCTGAACGAGCCCGTGCCCACCCCGCCGTCGAGCACGATGGCCCCGCTGGCGTCGATGGTCGCGTTGAACCCGCCGGCGAAGATGTCGGCCACCTGGTAGCGATCCGTGCCGGCGATGGGGATCACCTGGAACCACTCGGTGCCGCCGAAGCCGCCCGAGAAGACGTTGTGATAGATGCCCCTAGGGTCGATGTCCTGGGCCAGAGCAATGCTGGACAAGCCAAGCACGATCGTCGCGGTTCGCAGCATGTTCGTCTCTCTTCTCTCGTGTGCCGAAGGTGTGTGGCGGGCAATGGCCCTACAGGGCCTCTGGCCCCCATTGGTCGCACGATCACGGCGCACCTTGCGAGAGTAGATCATACCAAAAAGGACCGCCGGGCCTGGATCCTGCCCGATCCAAGGCCCGGCGTAGGGGAGTTCGTGACCAAGGCGGCTGGCACGGGTTCGGGTCGTCTTCCCCGGCCGGCCTGCCTTGTCGCGTGAGGCGCACTCCCGGGTTTATTCCGCACAGAGCGGCCCGGGTTGCACCCCACGCCAGAAATTCCTGGCGGGATCCTGCTCGGCTTTCTAGCGACCGCCCCCGCGCTCGTCCAAGGCTCGCTCCAGACGATCCATCAGCCGTTCCATCATGGCTTCGGTGCGGCTTTCCAGGCGCTCGATGGCCCGATCCAGCCCGCTCTCGAGCTGGTCGAGGCGCTCTTCGAGTTGTTCGAGCCGATCGGCCCAGCGATCCTCCCGGTCATCGTCGCGATCGGGGAAGGTCAACGCGAAGCCCTCGCCCCGCTCGCCCGGCTGGGCCCAGAAGCGGCGGTTGTTCTGGTTGCCCATGTCCTCGCGCAGACGCTCGACCGCCTGCTGCTGCATCCGCCGCATGTCCTCGATCTCGAGCCCGAACGCCTCGCCCTCACGCATGGCCTCGATGGCCTGGCGGATGGCGTCGGACGCCTGACGATGCGCGTCACGAGCGTTCCGGCCGACCTCGCCTTCCATGCGGGCGAGCATCTCGGCGGCTTCCTTCATCGCCTTCTCGGCCCGTTCCATGTGCGAGTGTTGGGCCTCGCGGTCACGCTCGATCACGGCCCACCGCTCGCCGCCCTGTGGCGCGAACTGCACGGCCCCGCCCACTCCAGTCGGTGCCATGGCCCGTCCCAACGCCTGCCCGTCGAACGCCTCGAACTTCAGCTCGACCGTCACCGGCTCGCCCTTGCGGATCACCTTGACCATCACCGTCGAACCCGGCTGGGCCTTGGACAGAATCTTGCGAATCTCGTCGGCCGACCGTGGCTCGGCCTTCTCGCCAAACCCGACGATGATGTCCTTGGCCTTCAACCCGGCCTTGTCGGCGGGCAGCCCATCGACCACGCGCTCGAGCATGACGGCCTTCTTGGTGTCCAGGCCCAGGTGCTCCAGAATCATCGTGTCGGGCTCGGCCATCACCACGCCCAGCATCACCTTGGGTTGCGGTTGGGGTGCCTCGGCCGCCTGGGCTTGGGCCCAGTTGTTCATGGTGTTCAGGCGCAGCCGTTGGGGCATCACGGGCTCGGCGATCTCGATGCGTCCCATCACCGGCCCGCCCGCCACCGGGGCGCTCGGCCGCTCGGGCATGGCGAACTCGTGCTTTTGCCCCGTGCCCGGCTCGGTGATGATGACCACGCCCTTCTTGATCTCGTACCGGTCCTTCGAGAGCACCTTGCCATCGATCTTGACCACGATGGGCTCGTCGTTCACCTGCCGCAGCGAGATGGTCTTGCCGTCCACCACGCGGTTGACCTCGACCACGGTCTGGATGTTCGGGCCGTCCTGTTTGGGGGCCACGCGAGCGATGGTGCCCGCGTGAGCGCCGCCTTCCTGGCCTTCGGCCTCGACGACCACCTCGTAGGCCCGGCCCGAGCCCCCGCCCTGCTGGGCAAAGGCCGCGCCGGCCAGGATGGTCACTGCCAACGCGGGCGTGG
>CAYGTM010000324.1:0-3296 GCA_964352795.1 uncultured Phycisphaera sp. | reverse complement strand
GGCCAAGGCCGGGGCCGACGCGGTCAAGGTCGGCAGTGGCCCGGGCAGCATCTGCACCACCCGCATGGTCGCCGGCGTGGGCGTGCCCCAGATCTCGGCTATTTTCGAGGGCCTGCGTGGCGTGGCCGAGGCCAACCCCAGCGACCCGATCCCGGTGATCGCCGACGGCGGCATCCGCATGTCCGGCGACATCGCCAAGGCCATCGCCGCGGGTGCCAGCACCGTCATGCTCGGCGGGCTGCTTGCGGGCTTGGACGAGAGCCCCGGCGAACTGGTGATCTCCGGCGGCCGCCGGTACAAGAGCTACAGGGGCATGGGCAGCGAGGGCGCCATGAACCGAGGCAGCGCCGACAGGTACGGGCAGGCGGACAAATACGACCAGAGTGGCCGCCCCAAGCAGAAGTTCGTGCCCGAGGGCGTCGAGGGCCTCGTGCCATACCGAGGCCCGCTCGCCGAGTTCGTCTACCAGCTCGTCGGCGGCCTCCGCGCGGCGATGGGCTACACCGGCTGCCCCACCATCGAAGACTTCATGCGCGACGCCCGCTTCTGCCGCGTCACCGCCGCCAGCATGGTCGAGAGCCACCCGCACGATATTCGAATCACCAAGGAATCACCCAACTACACCATCGAGGGGCGTGGTGAGGGGCATTGATACCCCCAAGCCGCGGCCCCAGGTCATCGAGGGTCCGCTGGAGATCGAGGGCACGGTCGGGCCGGAGACGCATGAGTATGGGTCGACGGCGGTGCATTGGTATCAGAGGGAGAGGTAAATGGGCGTCTGCGGTTCAATCGACTTCTATCAGGCTTTCGGAGGTCAAGGCACACTCAAGCATCGATTGCAAGCAGTTGCAAGTATCACCGGATCAACTTCCGCCTGGATTGTCGTTCGTTCCAAGCTGCCGTTCACTGAAGGCGAGCACGAGCGTATGCCTGATGACTTCCATACTTGGACGATTGACGAAGTTTGTGCCATGCAACGCGGCATAGGAACCATGCGCGTGACACTAAGTGGTCACCACGACTCGTGGAATCTCCACGAACGCCTCGCGCGTGAGATTCCCGACGATATCGCCGATGGCTTCTATCCATCAGACCCCAGCGTGACGATCGGCTGGCATCTCATCGATGATCTGCCCTTACCAGATCGGGGACCGGACCCAACCAAGCGGCGGCTTGCACGGTTCTCGTTGAGTCTCTTTGGTTACAGCTGCCCAAAGAACTGGGACGAATACCGCAAGCGGATCTTCGAGACCGACGCCATGCGTGAACTCGAAGCCCAACTGATCGACGCAATCGGCCCCGTGAAGCGTGCAATCAGCTGGAGCGTATAATTCAATCCGGCATAAGAAAACCCACGTCTCACGACGTGGGCTCGTTCGATCCGGTATTCGCTTGACGATCAGCCCAGCGCCGCCGCGCCCGACACGATCTCGGTCAGCTCGGTCGTAATCTGCGCCTGACGCGCGCGGTTGAACTTGCGCTTCAGGGCCTTGCCCATCTTGCCGGCGTTATCCGTCGCCGACTTCATCGCCACCATGCGGGCGATGTTTTCGCTCACCACGGCGTCGTTGAAGGCCTGGAACAGCGTGGTCTTGACCGTCTCGGGCAGCAACTCGGCCAGCAGGCCCTCGGCGTCGGGGCTGAACTCGTACTGGGCGCTCATCGCTCCGGCCTCGGCCTCGATCGCGGGCGGCTTGAGAGGGAGGAGTTGCACCACGGCGGGGCTCTGCTTGGCCACGCTCAGGTAGCGCATGTACACCAGGTTCACGCCCGTGATGCGGCCGGCCTGGAAGAGCTCGATGTAGTTCTCGGCCAGCTCCTGGACTTGCTCGAACTCGGGGCGGTCGCCGAACTGCGTGTGGTGGCGGGTGACCTGCACGCCGTTGAACTTCATGAAGGCCACACCCTTCTTGCCCACGACCTCGACCGGGCCACCCAGCCCAGCCTTATCGGCCCGCAGCGCTTTGATGGCCGTGCGGAGGATCGAGCCGTTGTAGGGGCCGCACAAGCCGCGGTCGCTGGTGATGACCAGGGTCAGGGGCTTGGCGTCGTCGCGGAAGCCGCCGTCGGGCCCCTCGATGAGCGGGTGGCTGACGTTGCCGGCGGTGGCGGCCAACTCCTGGACGAGCTCGAAGATGCCCTCGGTGTACGGCTTGGTCGCCTCGGCCCGGCTCTGGCTCTTGGCGAACTTGCTGGTGGCGATCATCTGCATCGTGCGGGTGATCCGCTGGATGTTCTTGACCGCCTTGATGCGCTTCTTGATCTCACGGGTCTTGGCCATAGGCGGCAAGTGTAGGCCAAATGGTGGTCGGCAAGGAACTCGCCAACCGATCCGGACAGCCCAAACAAAGGCCGATGCAAAGATCTTTACGACTGTCGTGAATGGAGACGCCGCACGACGCTCACGATTCACCGTAGCCCCATCGCCCGCTCCGATGCAGTGCCCGTTTGGAACTACTGGTTGCGTCGGGGGAGCCCCGGGGGCGGAGTGGAAACCCATGACAACCAGCGTTCGCCCTCTCGCCGTTGCCGCCGCCCTGGCGTGCGCCTCGGGCGCCCATGCCCAGTCGATCCTTGTCGCCAACCCCAGCTTCGAACTGCCGGCCATGCCGCCCGGCGGCTTCACGTCCACCGCACCGCAAGGCTGGACCTCCAGCGGCGGCACCACCGGCGTGTTCCATCCGACCACGGCCTTGTGGGGCTACACCGCCCCGCACGGCAACCAGGTCGGCTACACCAACAGCGGCACCCTCGAGCAGACGCTGAGCGAGACCGTCCGGCCGGGCGTCGAGTATGTACTGTTGGTCGACATCGTGCGCCGGCCGAGCTTCTTCCAGACGTACAAGGTCGAGTTGCTCGCCGGCGGCACGGTCGTGGCCGTCGATGACGGGACGCTCCTGCCAGCGGTGGGCGGCTCGCTGGTGTCGGTGCTGGCCTTCACGGCGCGGGCGGGCGATCCGCTCATCGGCCAGCCCCTGAAGATCCGGCTGAGCGGTCCGAGTCAGGCCAACTTCGACAACGTTCGCATGACGACCTGCCGCGCCGACCTGGACGGAGGCGGCGAGTTGAGCATCTTCGACTTCCTCGCCTTCCAGAACCTCTTCGACGCCGGCGACCTTAGGGCCGACTTCGACGGCGACTGGCAGCCTGACGCTCTTCGGCTTCCTGGCATTCCAGAACGCGTTCGACGCGGGCTGCGCGTAGCGATTAGAGTTCCCGGTACTTATCGATCGTCTCGCGCACGCCGTGCGCAAGGAATCGCTGTGGCCGGGCGACACGTTCTGGCTGGTGATCTG
>CAYGTM010000323.1:0-3301 GCA_964352795.1 uncultured Phycisphaera sp. | reverse complement strand
GCCTCAGCGGGCGCGTCGGTGGGTTGGGGCACGCTCAAGTGTTCGCCCCAGTCCGGGTCAAGGCGAGGGCCGGGGCGAGCGGGCGTGGGGGATTGGCATCAAGGCCGATTGACGCCGGCCCGGCGAAAGTTATTGAGCAGGCCCGGGCGGCCCGAACGCTGGGCGTCGGGTTCGCGGTCGAAGCCCGCGCTGGGCAGGGCCTCGATGGCCTCCGCGGCGGTGTCGAACCCATCGATGGGGTCGAGCCCGTGGGCGAAGAACTCGTCCCAGGCTGGGTCGAGGCGGCGGACCAGTTTGCTGGCGGGCAGGCTTACGGTCGTGGCGTCGTGGCCGGTCAGGCAGGTGAAGCCAAGCTCGACCAAGGCGCGGATTTCGTCGCGCTGCACCTCGGTCGAGAACCCGCGCAAGCCCTCGAGCGAGCGGGCCACGCCCAGCATCTCGATGGTGGCACTGCCGCGGCGATCGACGAGGATGTCGCGCGCACGCAGGGCACCGTGGTGGATGAGTTTGTCGTGGGCGGCGGCCAAGCCGTCGAGGATCTGCCGGAGCAGGCGATCGGTCTCGCCGGGCTCCATGTGCCCGCCCTTCTCGGCCAGCAGGTGGTCGAGGTCGATCAGGCCGTCCTGGTGGCCGGTGTAGGGCGTGACGGCGCAGGGCTGGTGCACGATGCCCAGGATGAGCTTCTCGACGGGCAGCACATGCCGGTTGCTGATGGTCCGCAGGTTGTCCACCGCGCGGCGCAGGACGGCGACCTGGGCGTCGTCGGGCCGGATGGGGAACAAGTGCAGCACCTTGGCCTGGCAGCCCTGGGGCTCCATCGCCAGCAGGCGGCGTGCGATCGGCGATTCGGGGAGTTCGCGCGTAATGGTGTAGTCACCAAAACGAACGCGAGGTTGGGTTTCGCCCATCAGATGGGATCCTCTGTTGGCCTTGGGACATCTGGGACGCCCGCCGGGCCCGAACATCGAGCAGTCAGAATACTAGCTCGCCGTGAAGGTCGGCATATTCCAGGCCATCACACCATAACTCGTCCGTATAACGGGCGTGAGTGCCGTTTATCCATACATGCTGCGAACAGCGGGCACCAGTTCATCCGCCAGAACAGCGGAAAACTCCCGGTGGGTGGGGATTCCCAGGTCCTCGCAAGCGGCCGACCGATCGACATCGGCGGGCCAGCTCGACACGATCGCCGCCCGGCTGGGGTTGATCTCGTACCGCGGCTTGAACCCCGGGAAATGCCTGGCGATCGCACCGGCGATCTCGCCTGCGCTTGGCGCGAAGCCGGCGACGTTGTACACCCGGCGCGACACGCGCTCGGCCCGCGCGAGGGCGAGCGTGGCATCAATGGCGTCGGCCATGAGCATGAAGGGCAGCCGCGCGCTCTCGTCGACGAAGCACACCGCTTCCTGGCCCTTGGCGGCCGCGTGCAGCATGAGCGGGCCGTAGTCGCTCGTGCCGCCGCTGGGGGCCGTGTGCGGGCTGATGAGCCCGGGGTAGCGCACGCAGCGGAAGTCGATGGGGGGCGGGGCGTCGCCGCGCGTCAACAGGCGGTAGTGCTCGGCGTAGTAGCGGCCCAGGTGCTCGCAGCACAGCTTGTTCACCCCGTACATCGTGATGGGGTTGAGGTACTGGTCCTCGGCCACCGCGCCGGCCCGTCGCTTCTCGGCCTCGCTGGGCAGGCCGTAGACGGCGATCGAGCTGGGGTAGATGAACTTGACCGGGCGGCCGGTGGCCTGGGCCTGCTCGGCGAGCACGCGCAGCAGGTTCATGGTGCCCTGGGTGTTCACCTCGTGGGCCAACTCGGGGTTCTTCTCGCCCGTCGAGCTGAGCAGGGCGGCCAGGTGGTAGACCTCGGTGACCTCGTAACGGGCCAGGATGGGCGCGAGGGCGAAGGGATCGCGGATGTCGCCGGTGAACACGGCGTGGCACCGGCGGGCCAGGTCTTCGCCCAACGGGCGCAGGTCGAGGGCGACGATTGGGCTGCCGCCGGCCTCGCTCAGGCGGTGGATCAGGCCGTGGCCGACCTCGCCGCCCGCGCCGGTGAGCAGGATGGCCTGCCGCCGCGGGGCGCCCCGGCCCGGCGCGGTTTCGAGATGGGCGGCCGGCTCGGTGGCGGCTGGAAAGAAGCGCATGGCGGTGCTGGTGCTCACGGGCACAGGATAGGGGGCCAGGCCGCGGCTGCCCGGGCCAAGGCCCGTGGAACGAACGCCGGCGCTCCTGCGACCCATGGCCCATGGCCCATCGCCAGTTGCCACGAGCACCCAAGCGCGTCCGTGGCAACTGGCACCGGGCACTGGGCGATGGGTCGCCGCGGCGTGGCCGCCCTAGCCGGCCCTGGACCCCACTGGCTTCGCCCGCGCGATCGCGCCCGCCGTGCCGCCGCGGGCCGGGCGCACGCCCATCGGCAGGACAACGGGCGACGAGAACGCGCTGGCACCGGCGCGGCGCACGGCTTGCACGCGGTACTGCACGCCTTGCACGCCCGAGGGCGTCGCCTGGTCCACGAACTCGCGGCGCAGCACCGTCGCGGCCTGCTCCCACGGGCCCAACTGGCCATCGGCGTCCGCCACGCGGCGCTCGATCGTCCACACGGTCCCGCCGTGGCGGCAGCCGTCGAAGCGGAGCACGGCCCGGCCCTCGGAATCGGATGTGATCTTGAGCTTCTTGGGAACCTCCGGCTCGGGCAGCTCGCGCCGATCGCCGGGCGGATCGATCAAGGCGGCGGCGTAGATGGTGTCGGGATCGTCCCCGCTGGTCGCGGTATACCGGATCGTGCGCACCAGGTCCTGGGCGAGCGCGCGGTTCCTGGCCGCCGCGGCGTGCCAGGCGATCGTCGCCGCCTCGGCCGCCGCCTCCGCCGCGACGCGGGCCTTGAGCGCCTGGGCTGCCGCGTCGCTGGCGGCGATCAGCTCGTCGGCCCGGGCGGGATCGATGCCCAGCACGGCCGCCTGTTCGCGCCAGGCCTGGGCCCGCACGCGGGTGAACGCCAGCGCATCGCGGTCGCCGCTGGGCACGGTGGCTCGCTTCTTCCTCATGATCGCAAGGTCCTCGGGGACAATAGAACGTTCGGTCTCGCGCGCACGCCGGCGACGCGCCCCGGGGCCGTGGGCCATCGCGTGCGCATTCCCAACGTCGGCACGACCGGGACCGGCCTTGAGCCGATCCGAACTCTTCGCCACCCGCGCCGGATCGGCGCCCGCCCCACACGACGCCCCGAGAGCCTGCTCACCAAAAAGAACCCCCCCTTGGGGGGCCGTGCGCGGCCCTTGGTCCGGTAAAGCAGCGTCCCCGGGTCATCCGG
>CAYGTM010000322.1:0-3311 GCA_964352795.1 uncultured Phycisphaera sp. | reverse complement strand
CACATGGTCGGCGCGGTGGATGGGGCAACGGTGGCGGTGGCCTCGTACACGGCGACCTGGCCGCGCTCGAGCGCGACGCCCCCGTTGCGGGGGTCGCCGCCATTGGACGAGACCACGAACGTGGGCTGGCTGGCGCCCATCTCGATGCGGCCGATGGTCGAATCTTCCGAGGTCGAGAGGAACACATGCGAGCCGGGCACGCCCGCGACGCGGCCACGCCAGAACGTGATGCTCGCGGGGTCGAAGTCGGCTTCGCGCTCGCCGGCGTCATCGACGACGATGATCCGGGCACCGGGCGCGAAGACGCGGAAGGGTTCGAGGTCGAGGATGAGCGTGGAGCCGTCGGGCAACGGGAAACGCTCGACGGTGACCGGCCCGCCGGCAGCGTTCGCGTCGGCCAATGCGGCGCGGTCGAGCGTCAGCACGACATGGGGCGTGCCCAGTGCGCGGTCGAGGCTGAAGGGCGACAGTGTTCGGCGCGGCGAGCCGCCCTGGGCCCAGACCGAGCCGACCAGGACCAGAACGCCCACGCACGCCGCGAGCGTGGCCACAGAGCGAAGCAACATGGCAAGCCTCCCCAGCATGGAACTCACACGGACCCGATACGGGATCAGTACGGCACCAGCACGGCCGGTGCTGGCCCGCTCCCACAATGTACCCCATGTGGGCCCGAATGTTGCGAAGATTTTGAGAACTTGCGGTCGCGAGTCAGCCGTCCCCCTCGTGTTCGCCCATCTTCGGCACGCTCTTGTCCAGCCGGTTGGCCAGCAGCACGACCAGGCACAGCACGGCGATGGTCAGGGCGATGGACACCAGCCCCAGCCCCGCGGCGGCCCCGGCGGCGGCGATGGCCCACAGCCCAGCGGCGGTGGTCAGACCCCGCACCTCGCCCTTGGCCTAGATGATGGCCCCCGCCCCCAGGAAGCCGATGCCCCCGACGATGGCCGAGATGATGCGCGTGGCGTGGCCGGCGCTCGACTCGGCGTGGATGAGCATGTACTCGAACAACTCGGTGGAGATGAGCGCGAAGCCCGCGGCCCCCAGCGACACCATGGCGTAGGTCCGCAGCCCGGCGAAGTGCCCCTTGCTCTCGCGCTCGAAGCCCGCGACGGCGCCGAAGAGGACGGCTAGCACGAGGCGCAGGGGGCCCTGGTGCCACTGGTCGGGGGCTTCCATGGGGGGGCCGAAGAAGGTTTCGAGCATGCCAGGATGCTAGCGACACGCGGATCGGGCCGGGGTGGCGGAACCCAACTATATACCGTATATGTTCCGACGGCCGATGGATCAGAATCCGAACGGGATAACCCTGGAAAACCGCCCTGGCGCGGCGTGGGGTCGGATCGAGCACGAATCGAATCGCGCCCAAAATGGTTCCGGGCGCGCCCTGAGAGGTTTCGGGCGCGCCCTGGAAGGTTCAGGGCGCGCCCTGAGGAGTTTCGGGCGCGCCCTGGAAGGTTCAGGGCGCGCCCTGAGGAGCTTCGGGCGCGCCCTGGAGAGCTTCGGGCGCGCCCTGAGGGGTTTGGGGCGCGCCCCGAGAACCTTTGGGCGCGGCCCGAGGAGCCCGGGGCGCGGCGGGGCCGGTTCGGGCACGATCGGCTTTGCGTTGCGGCCGCAGTCAGGGATGCCCCGCTAGGCTGGGCGAGCATGGACACGCAAGCCTTCGACTGGAACAGCCTGCCCCCGCCCGAGGCGATCGCGTGGCCGATCTATCCCGACGACAGCCCGGCGCGGCGGGACGAGGAGAGCAACGAGGCCTTCAACGAGGCCGCAGCGCGGGAGGCGTTTGGGGATGGGTGTGTCGATGCGTTGATGGACAAGCAGAAGGAGTTCCGCGGCGACTGGTGGATGCTGGCCATGCTGCACCGCTGCATTGCGCATGCCGAGGCGACCGATCCGCAGCGGAACGCATGGGATCGGTTCGCCGCGTTCAAAAACGTTGCACAGGAGTTGTGGCGCCGCGACGTCCGTGTCCACCTGGAGCAAGCGAATCTGACCACCGCGCACCTGGAGCACGTAGACCTCTTCAAGGCGCACCTGGAGCACACGCACCTTCACTCGGCCAACCTGCAGCGCGCGAATCTTAGCGGGGCCCATCTGGAGCATGCGGCCCTTATCTGGGCCCATTTGGAGCACGCGAACCTTTGCGGGGCCCACCTGGAGCACGGGGCTCTTTTCGGGGCCCACCTTGAGCACGCGGACCTTAGCGGGGCCCACCTGGGGCACGCGGTCCTTCTCGAGGCCCACCTGGAGCACGCGGACCTTCGCTGGGCCCACCTGGAGCACGCGGACCTTGGTGAGGCCCACTTGGAGCACGCGGACCTTCGCGAAACATATCTGGACCATGGCAACATCCGTGGCGCCACCGGCGTGCTCCTGGACGGCAACCACGCCGACCGCCTGCGCATCGAGGGCAACGCCCCGGATCCCTGGTCGGTCCTGCGGCGCACCTATACCGGCCCCAGGTACGCCCTGCACCTGGCCCTGACACTCGCCTTCCTGCTGCCCTTCGCCGTGAGCGTGTCCAACCTGAACGCCATCGACCGGGCCTACACCGCGATCGCGGGCGCCACGCCCCGGCCCGCCTACGAGCCGCGCGTGGGCAACCTGCCGCGGGCCGGGCCGAGGGCCGTGGCCCGGCCGCGCGTCGACAGCATGGCCCACGGGGAGCTGCGGGAGCTGGTTGAACGCTTCGACCGCCACCACGCGCCCACGCCCGCGTGGTGGGTGCTGGTGGGCGGGCTCGAGGCGTGGTACTTCGCCTTCCTGACGGCCGTCGTCGCGGCGTACAACCTGCTCCGACTGGTCGTCATGCTCGGGGCGTGGCGCTGGCTCGTCCTTGGGGCCGGGAATCTCAGCACGGCGGGCGTCACCGCCCTGCGCGAGGCCGAGGAACGCTCGCGCGTCACGCCGTCGCTCGCCGATTACTACGGCCCGCTCCACCCGGTCAGCGCGGCGTACAAGCGGCGCGTGCTGGGGTGGACCGGCGAGAAGGACGACGACCTGCAACCGCCCGAGCACGAGCCGGCTCGGGCGAAGCGCCTGTGGCGCGAGTGGCGGTGGATGGCGTCGTGCTGGCTGCGATACGACAAGGCGTTCCCGCTCATGGCCATCGGCCTCTACCGCCTGCACTGCATCGCACGCGTCCTCTTCTGGCTGGCCGTGGCGGCCTTCGTCTTCAGGGCCGCGCACTGGGTGCTCACGGCCACGGTGCCCGTGCCGATCGACGCGCTGCTCTGAGCAGATGGCGGCGATGGTCTTCCTATCCTTCTGGACCACCCAGCCACGGAGGACGCCCCGCCCATGCCCACCAC